>JAPLBI010000143.1:1488-3502 GCA_026392815.1 Actinomycetota bacterium | reverse complement strand
GGAAGAGCTTTACTTTTTCGCGACGGCAACGCTTGCAGTCTGCTCCGGTATAACGAGCCATTTATTCTCTTCCTTCCTTAAACTCGACGTGGTTTCGGTGGGCGGCAGCCATTGTGTGGAGCTGGAGTTACATCAGAGATGGCTCCAACTTCTAGGCCTGCTGCTTGCAATGAACGGATTGCAGTTTCGCGTCCGGAACCAGGTCCCTTTACGAAAACATCTACCTTCTTTAAGCCGTGCTCCTGCGCGCGACGAGCTGCTGCTTCTGCTGCAAGCTGTGCTGCGAATGGAGTCGACTTACGTGAGCCCTTGTAACCAACTTGGCCTGATGAAGCCCAAGAAATTACAGCGCCGGTTGGATCGGTGATAGAGATGATGGTGTTGTTAAAAGTGCTCTTAATGAACGCCTTACCAACAGCAATGTTCTTCTTCTCTTTTTTACGTGTCTTGACTTTGCCCTTTGCAGGAGCAGCAGTCTTAGATTTAGGAGCGGCCATTACTTAGTCACCTTCTTCTTACCAGCAATTGCTTTACGAGGACCCTTACGAGTACGAGCGTTTGTATGTGTGCGCTGACCACGTACAGGAAGTCCCTTGCGGTGACGGATACCTTGGTAGCTCTGAATTTCAACTTTACGACGAATGTCGCCAGCGATTTCGCGGCGAAGATCGCCCTCAATCTTGTAGTTAGCTTCGATGTATTCACGAAGCTGTGCGAGTTCTGATTCTTGCAAATCCTTAACGCGTGTATCTGGTGAAATCCCAGTTGCCGCGAGAGTTGCATGAGAACGAGTTAGACCCATTCCGAAGATATAGGTGAGTGCGATTTCCACGCGCTTTTCGCGTGGTAGATCGACACCAACAAGACGTGCCATTTAGCCAACCGATCTGTAATCCGGAGGTCCTTCGCAGTGCTCCTCGAACTTTGTCGAGTCTCGGCCTACCGGTCCGAGAGTCCTAAGTAATTACTTACTTAGTTGCACCACGCGTATTTATTAAGTTGTAGAACTAACTATTTAGCCATTCCGTCGGGTTAATTCGTAAACGAATTAACCTTGACGTTGCTTGTGACGAAGGTTCTCGCAAATCACCATGACGCGACCCTTGCGGCGAATGACTTTGCACTTATCGCAAATCTTCTTAACGCTTGGATTAACCTTCATGATCTTGCTCCAGTCTTCGTTACTTGTAACGGTAAATAATTCGACCTCGGGTGAGGTCATATGGACTTAGTTCTACGATCACACGATCACCAGGAAGGATGCGAATGTAGTTCTTTCGCATCTTGCCGCTGATGTGCGCAAGAATTTTGTGCCCATTAGTTAGTTCAACGCGAAACATTGCGTTAGGTAAAGCTTCAGCAACGGAACCTTCGATCTCGATGGCGCCATCTTTGCTAGCCACTAACACCCACTTCTGTTTCAAATTGAACCCACGCCCGTTTGCGAGCGCGGTTGCACCCACCAAAAACCCTCAGGATTTTCGCTAGGCGCGAAGGTGCATTCTAAAGCCCCGCCCCTTATAAAGGGAAATTGGCTAAAACGCCCCTATTGGACCCCCTAGACACGCCCAGACTTTCGGGCGAAAAGGCGGTTTTAGCTCTGGAAATCCTCGCGGCGGACCCAAGTGACGAGCACCCAGAGTGAACAGACCAAGGTCACGATCAGGGCTGGGAAGTAGAAGATCTTGTCTACGAAGATGCCGATCGGTGGAGATCCTGGCATTAGCCCGCGAAGTGAGATCAAAGAATAGGTAAGTGCTGCAGCCCATGTAAGGGATGAAAGCGTTGGTGGGCGCTGTCCGGTAACCACCATGTAAGTCATGATCGTCACCGAAATCATCGCTGTGATCATGAGTAACAAAATAATTGTCACGAGCAACTTAGTTGAATTAGAGCGAACTGCCTCAAATACTGAAGATGATTGGCCGTTGTTAAATTCATCCACTGCCATATCAAATGATTTTGCATCATCCATGGTTACGGTTGTGAATGCATCATTCCAGAGGCCATGGAT
>JAPLBI010000143.1:0-1471 GCA_026392815.1 Actinomycetota bacterium | reverse complement strand
AGGTATCGATCTTCTTTGTGTAATCCAGCGGCAAGATATTTAGCGTTGCTTGATCGCCATTTTCCAAAGTACCGATCGCGCTCATTGGAATCTCAAATGAATACTTATCCATTGGATACCAGCCCACATCAGAACGTGCACCAGCACCTGGTTGCTCATCTATCTGAACGTCAAAGCCGCCAGTTGGAACATCTTTCTTAAAACTATAGGTATTACTTCCACCATTACTGGCACCGATTACCGAGTCAACAACTAAATCGACATCTTGGCTCGGCACCCAACCACTCTTTAAGCGATAACCAACATCATCGCTGTTAGGCCATGGCAGAACACGCGCATTAGCGGTTCCCTCAAGTGGATTAACACCTGTTACCTGCACCAATAGTTCCAGGCGATTATCAGAGCTCATCTCAATCAACTTGTCATCAATTGCCACTGCATCATCTGCTGGGCTCTGTGAAATCACCACAACTATTCCGAGATAGGCAACCGTGATCAAGATAAAGGTCTGAAAGAACTTGGTGCGAAAAACTTTCACAAGAGCCCCTACTTCTTCTTATAGCCAGCCGGACACTTTGGTTTTACCGCAGTCACCTTTTTACTGGTCTTGCCTTTGATGCAGGTAATTGTGACAGCCTTCGTAACCGGTTTGGCTGAGGCGCTCGGAGTTGGAGTAGCGGAAGCCGTAGGAGTTGGTGTTGGCGCTGGCGCATCTTGTTCAAGTTTTACCTTGATAGTTGGTGATGAATAAGTAAATCCACCTGCTGATAGATATAGCCAGCCATTCTTTTCACCAAGAATTTCAGTTGCGACCTTTTGATTTCCTTGATCATTAACAATTGAAAGCTCAGCTCTAATTGGCGCGCTAGTAAATCCATAAACGCATCGAGCAACATCTGAGCGCATAATCAAGTCATAAGTGCCAAGGAACTCGTCACCCTTTGTGGTGAAGTGAGGTGCGGATACTTTATATTCAAGAGTGCCTTCACCCTTATTTAGAGATGGCGGCCCAGCGGAATATTGAGTTGCATTTGTTGTGACAATTCCGGTTACACCTTTATCGCCGCTCGTAAAGCACTGTGAAGCACCTTGGGTTTCATTCTCATCAAGTGTGCGAACTGACCATGTACCCATGAGAGTTGTTGCCTTATCCCCCACAAACGGTAGCCATACCTTCAATTGATCCATGCCAAATTTACTTGAAGCGGCAGGAGCAATAATTACATTTCTGGTTAGTGGATCTTCGGTGCAAGCGCTACGTCCACATCCTTGTGGCGCTCCATTTGAATTTGGTGACCTGAGTGCCACTTCGGGTTTGTAGCCACCAGTTTTGAAGTCGTCCTCATCCTTTAGCGCTTGTGGCATTTCTGGATAGCGATACATCTTATAAACAACTGGAACTGCTACAGGATTTGCAGCGATGTAGAAGGAATACCCGCTGCTGATTTCAGTAAATGACACATCTGGTTTT
>JAPLBI010000133.1 GCA_026392815.1 Actinomycetota bacterium | reverse complement strand
GGGGCGATGTACGCCTGCGCTGCATGCAGCACCTGTTGAGCAGGAAACTTTTTCGGAGTCCATTAACAAGAGAAGTGAATCACTCTGAGTTCCGGGGAAGGTGACGTTGGTGATTCCAGGCAGGCGCGGTGCATCCACACCATTTATATAAGCATCAGGCACTGACGCGCGAAGCCCGCTTTCAAAGCGATCGCGTAGTGCGCTTACACGTGCAGCATCATAATTTGATTTCTCTACCGCAGCGGCAAGTGCGACGATCGAAGGTGCATTGAGAGTTCCACTACGAATTTCTCGCTATTGTCCCCCGCCATGCAAAAGCGCTGGAATCTCATATGCGCGACGCAAGACTAAAACACCAATGCCATGTGGTCCGCCTACTTTATGCGCACTTAGCGCCATTGATGTCACACCAAGTTCTTTATATGAAAGTGGGGTCTTGGTAAATGACTGAACCGCATCGGTGTGGACTGGAATATCTCCAGCGATCTTTACAACTTCACCAACCGGTTGAATTACACCGGTCTCATTATTGGAGTGCATAACTGAAATCAGCGCGATCTCGTTGCCGCGCTTTGCGATTAACTCTTTTAGAAAGTCTAAATCAATTAAACCGGTTTTGGTGACTGGGATTTCAATTAGCTCTGCGCCCTCATGTTCAACTAACCAGCGCGCCGGATCTAGAACTGCGTGATGCTCAACAGCGCTGATCACAATTACTTTTTTGCCAGATTTCCAGAACAAACCTTTTATTGCGGCGTTATCTGCTTCGGTTCCAGAACCGGTAAAGATAATTTCGGAAGGCAACGCGCCAACTGCCTTGGCGATTACTTCGCGCGCATCTTCTACATCTTTACGAGTCGCGCGCCCCTGTGTGTGAAGTGAAGAAGGGTTGCCGATCTTGGAGAGTGAGCCAGTCATTGCTGCAATTGCAGCATCAGCCATCGGCGTAGTTGCCGCATGATCTAGGTAGACGCTCATTGGAGCAGTCTAGTTGACGACGGTAATTAACCCTTTTTCGCTGAGATGCCCTGCGTAGCCTGCGGCAATACGTTGAAGAGATCGCCGATAACGCCGAAATCTGCGATATCAAAGAGCGGTGCTTCAGGATCTTTATTTACGACGACGATTGTCTTGGATGTCTGCATACCTGCGCGGTGTTGGATCGCACCTGAAATTCCGCAAGCTACATATAACTGTGGGCTAACGCTCTTGCCGGTCTGTCCGACTTGATGTGAATGTGGATACCAACCGGCATCCGTTGCAGCACGCGATGCACCAACTGCAGCACCCAATTCGTCAGCGAATTTTTCAACCGCTGCGAAATCTCCATTTGTACCGCGACCACCTGAAACAACAATGTTTGCTTCAGTTAACTCAGGACGTCCACCCTTCACTGGCGGCTGCGATGAGGAAATCTTTGATTTCTTTGCGTCATCTGAAATAGCCGCAGTTGCGTTTTCAATAGCTGGTGATGAAGTTGAAAAATCTGCTTCTACGCTATTTGGGCGAACAGTAATGATTGGTGTGCCGTGCGAAACCTTTGAGTGGACTGTTGTCGAACCGCCGAATACCAACTGGGTTGCAGTGGCATCTGCTGAGACATCGACGGCGTCTGTGATGATTCCGGATTCAGTAAGTACGGCAACGCGGGCAGCGACTTCCTTACCGAAGGCATGAGATGCAATAAGAACTGCCGCTGGAGAGTTCTCTTTGATTAGGTTTGCCAAAGCATCGGCAGATGCGGCAACTCCAAATTGTGCGAAGTCATCTGATTCAACAACCAAAACGTTGGCAATCGGACCTTGATTTACAGTTGCAGCAAGTACTGCGCCTTTACCAGCAGCAGCGAGAACAACTGCGGTTACTGAACCAATACGCGCGCCAGCAGTTGCTAGCTCTGCCGTTGTTTTGCTCGCCTTTTCACCTGAAAAATCAGCGAGAATAAATACTTTGGTCATATCAACTTCTTCTCTGCTAGGAAGTTAACTAGCGCTTCTCCGCCGCTACCTTCAT
>JAPLBI010000070.1 GCA_026392815.1 Actinomycetota bacterium | reverse complement strand
GTAAAGAAGAGATGGTTGTCGAAGTTCGTAAGACTTCTCAGATGAGCGGTGCTTACTTGAGCGAGGATGTCTCCACCAAAGAGACCTACATCGTCCCCGCAATTGGTGAAAAGAAATTTACTGTTGCCGCACTTGATCTCGGAATTAAGGGAGCAACGCCACGCGCCCTTGCCCAACGTGGAGTAGAAGTCCATGTCATGCCTTACAACTCAACCCTTGAGCAGATCATGGCTATCTCACCGGACGGTGTTTTCTTATCCAACGGTCCAGGTGATCCCTCAACAATGAACGATGTCGTTGATTTAGTTAGAGATATCTTGCTGGAGCAGATACCGATCTTTGGAATTTGTTTTGGTCATCAAATCCTCGGACGCGCACTCGGTTTCGAAACGTATAAGTTGCAATTTGGTCACCGCGGAATCAATCAACCGGTAATCGATAAGCGAACTGGAAAGGTCGAAATCACTGCGCATAACCATGGATTCGCAATCAAGGCACCGACTGAGGGAACCTTCAACACCGTATTTGGTGCTGGCGAAGTAACTCACCTTGGCCTAAATGATGGAATCGTTGAAGGTTTGCAATTGCTAGAACGCGGTGCATTTAGCGTTCAGTATCACCCTGAAGCTGCGGCTGGTCCGCATGATGCTGCCTACTTATTTGATCGCTTCATAGAATTAATGCTGCGCTACCCACGAGCAAAGGTGGCGATCTAATGCCGCGCGATACCTCGATCAAGAGCGTTCTCGTAATTGGTTCCGGACCAATTGTTATTGGACAGGCCTGCGAATTTGATTATTCGGGTACTCAAGCCTGTCGCGTTCTGCGCGCCGAAGGTATCCGCGTTGTTCTAGTTAACTCCAATCCGGCAACGATCATGACCGACCCAGAGTTTGCCGATGCTACATATATCGAACCAATCACCCCAGAATTTATCGAACGAATTATCGCTAAAGAACGTCCCGATGCAGTGCTTGCAACGCTCGGCGGACAAACTGCGCTTAATGCAGCAAGGCCGGGACTCTGCAACGTTATGGTGCGCAGTTAATTGGCGCCGATGTTGATGCGATCGAACGTGGTGAGAATCGTGAAATCTTCCGCACTATCGTGGAAAAAATTGGGGGAGAGTCCGCAAAATCGATTATCTGTCACACGATGGAAGAGGCAATCGCGGGCGCGGCAATTCTCAAATATCCAGTCGTCGTACGCCCTTCTTTTACGATGGGTGGACTCGGATCCGGAATCGCATTTGAAGAAGAGAGTTTGCGACAGATCGCGGGCGCGGGTCTTCGTCATAGCCCAACTACAGAAGTTCTCCTTGAAGAATCAATTATTGGTTGGAAAGAGTACGAACTCGAAGTAATGCGCGATAAATCAGATAACGTGGTCATCGTCTGCAGCATTGAGAACATTGATCCGATGGGTGTTCACACCGGAGATTCAATTACCGTAGCCCCTGCGCTAACACTTACTGATGTTGAATTTCAGAAGTTGCGTAACCTTTCGATAGACATCATTCGCGAAGTTGGCGTGGCTACAGGTGGATGCAACATCCAATTCGCTGTTAATCCAGATAATGGTCGCATTATTGTGATTGAGATGAACCCACGCGTTTCCAGGTCAAGCGCACTTGCATCTAAGGCAACTGGTTTTCCTATCGCCAAGATCGCTACCAAGTTGGCGATCGGTTACACCCTTGATGAGATTAAGAATGACATTACCCAAGTAACTCCAGCATCTTTTGAGCCAACCCTTGATTACATAGTCGTTAAGGCGCCGCGCTTTGCCTTTGAGAAATTTGCTGATGCCGATCCAAGGCTTACTACAACGATGAAGAGCGTTGGCGAAGCTATGGCGATCGGCCGGTCATTTCCAGAAGCGTTGATGAAGGCGTTGCGATCTTTGGAGCGCAAGGAAGCGATCTTCACATTCCCTACCGATCTTTCAAAGATCGATCTGCCACATCTGCTTAAGGCAATGGTAATTCCTACTGAGTACCGTCTGCAGCAAGTACAGCTCGCACTTTGGGCTGGCGCCAACATGGAAGATGTATTTGCAGCCACCAAGATTGACCGCTGGTTCTTGCATCAGTTGCAGTTGATTAATGAGCGAGCACGCGAGATTGCACAACCTGGCGAGATTAGCGAAGAGTTCCTGCGTAGCGCCAAGGAGATGGGCTTCTCGGATCTTCAAATTGCTGCTCTTCGTGGAGTAACAGATGAAGATATTCGTAAGACTCGCTATCACTTAGGCGTTAGACCTGTCTATAAGACTGTCGACACTTGTGCTGCTGAGTTTGAAGCCTTTACCCCGTATCACTATTCAAGTTATGAAGAAGAGACGGAAGTTCGCCCGCGCACCAAACCAGCGGTAATTATCTTAGGTAGTGGACCAAATCGCATCGGTCAAGGAATTGAATTTGATTATTCATGCGTTCACGCATCATTTACTCTACGTGAAGCGGGCTTTGAAACTGTAATGATCAACTGTAATCCAGAGACAGTTTCGACAGATTATGACACTTCTGACCGTCTTTACTTTGAACCGCTTACTTTGGAAGATGTTCTAGAAGTTGTTCACGCCGAAACTTTGGCTGGTCCTGTTCTTGGTGTGATAACTCAATTAGGCGGACAAACACCTCTTGGGCTAGCGGCAGGTTTAAAGGCAGCGGGTGTAACAATTCTTGGAACTTCACCAGAGGCGATTAACTTGGCGGAAGAGCGCGGTGCATTTGGCCAAGTCCTTGCCGAGCAATCACTGCTCGCACCAGAGTTTGGAATGGCTGCTTCACAATTAGAAGCGCAATCCATCGCTACACGTATCGGTTATCCGGTACTTGTGCGTCCTTCCTTTGTTCTAGGTGGGCGCGGCATGGAGATCGTTTATGACGATGCAGCCCTGGCTGGCTTTATCTCAAGAGCTACCGATATAACTCCAGATCATCCAGTTTTAGTAGATCGTTTCCTAGATAGCGCTATTGAATTAGATGTTGACGCCCTCTTTGATGGCGAAGAACTCTTCTTAGGTGGCATCATGGAACACATTGAAGAAGCTGGGATTCACTCAGGTGATAGCGCGTGCGTTCTACCTGCGATGACAATTAATCCGGCGCAGCAGAAAGCGATTCGCGAAGCGACCGTCAAGATTGCACAAGGCGTTGGAGTGCTCGGCTTAATCAATATTCAATTCGCTATGGCTGATGAGATTCTCTATGTTCTTGAGGCCAATCCACGCGCCTCGCGCACAGTACCTTTTGTTAGCAAAGCGACCGGAGTTCCTCTAGCAAAGGCGGCGGCGCGAATTGCGATGGGCACAAAGATTTCAGAGCTGCGAAGCGAAGGTCTTCTCCCAGCAACTGGAGATGGAGTTGCCAAGGGAATATCTGTTAAAGAGGCGGTACTTCCTTGGAACAGATTCCGTCGTACTGATGGTCGGGGAGTTGATGCAGTTCTGGGACCAGAGATGCGCTCAACCGGTGAAGTTATGGGAATAGCCGAGACATTTGGTGAGAGTTATGCCAAGAGTCAAATCTCGGCATTTGGCCCTCTACCAAAAATAGGTTCGGTATTTGTTTCACTCGCGGATAAAGATAAGGATGCAGGTCTTGCTCCGGCGCGCGCACTTCTGCAACTTGGCTTTAAGTTGATTGCAACAGGCGGAACAGCAGATTTCTTTGCAGTCAATAACATTCTTGCTCAAAAAGTCCGAAAAAACTCCGAAGGAACAGGTCCACTGGGTGAAAGGACGATCGTCGAACTACTCAACAGTGGAGAGATAGATCTTGTCATTAATACCCCAGTAGGTCGTGGAACACGAGCCGATGGTTGGGCTATTCGTACCGCAGCTGTGCAGCGATCTATTCCATGCATCACAACTACTGCAGGATTTAGCGCCGCTGTCGAGGGAATTAAGTCGTTGCAACGCGGAGAATTATCGGTACAACCAATCCAAGAATGGTTGAAGAAGTAATGACAACTATAAATCGTGGCGCAACACACACCTTCGCAACAGTTCTATCTAATAAGCGCGTTGGTCAATACCATCAGATTCTCTTAGGCGTTGGTGATCTAGTTAAAGCTTGTAAGCCTGGAAATTTTGTTGCGATCAAGGTTGGTGGCGATAGTTCCCGAATGATTCTTCGTCGCGCATTTGCTATTTCACGCGTTGCAGAGAGCACATCATTCGGTGGAACGATGGAGTTAATCGCGGCTCCTCACGGTAGCGGTTCACAATGGTTATGTTCCCAACCAGAAGGTTCTGAGATCGATATTGTCGCTCCGCTTGGTACCGCCTTCGGTATTCCAACATCTCCTGTGAACGCGCTCCTAGTTGGTGGCGGTTACGGGTCGGCACCGCTCTTCGGTCTTGCAGAAGTTTTGAAATCTCGTGGCTGCAAAGTAGATATGTTGCTAGGTGCATCTACCGGAGCAAAGATTTATGCGCCGATGGAAGGTAAGCGTTCAGTTAATTCACTCAAGATTTACACCGAAGATGGAACCATGGGTCAGACTGGAAGAGTTACCGAACCAATCGTTGACTTGATCAAGGCCGGCAGCGTTGACGTTATTTATTCATGTGGCCCGATGGGAATGTTATCTGCCATATCTAAACTCACCGAAGGAAGCGATGTAGTTCACCAGTGTGCGGTTGAAGAAGCGATGGCTTGTGGCATTGGTATCTGCATGACTTGTGTTTTGCCAGTAAAGGGCAGTGATGGGCAAGTTTCAATGTTGCGCTCTTGCATTGACGGTCCGGTAATGGATGGCGCTGATGTGCAATGGCACTTAGTTGGACAGACTCCGCAGGTGCAGCAATGACCTTGAATAACACAGAGAACTTCGATTTTTCGACAACTCTAGGAAATGCTTATTTTGCGTCACCGATCTTCACCGCAAGTGGTTGCGCCAGTTCTGGCAAAGAGTTGGCACAATTCTTTCCATTAAGTCAGATCGGTGCTGTCGTAACGAAATCGGTTATGAATAAACCGCGCCATGGTCGCCCAACACCACGTATGGCAGAGACTCCGTCTGGAATGCTCAACTCAATTGGTCTACAGGGTCCAGGAATTGATGCCTTTCTGGCTAATGATGTTCCGTGGCTAGTTGAAGAGAAAGCACGAGTAATTGTTTCGATCGCCGGAGAGACAATTGAAGAGTATGCAACCTTGGCGCGCAAGGTTCGCTCGGTTTCCGGCATCAGCGCTTTGGAAGTAAATATCTCATGTCCGAATGTGGAAAATCGTGGACTTGTCTTTGCTTGCGATCCCGAAGCTTCGCGGCGAGTGATTGATGGAGTTCGTCGAATAATTGGGGGAGACCTTCCGATCATCGCAAAGCTATCTCCAGATGTAACTGACCTTCCATCGATTGCAGCGGGAGTAGTTGAATCTGGGGCCGATGCACTTGCCTTGATCAACACCGTTCTTGGAATGGTTATCAACGTTGACTCCATGCGTCCGCACCTCGGTGGAAAAACAGGCGGTCTATCTGGTCCAGCGATTCGTCCAGTGGCGGTCCGCGCTATTTATCAGGTACATCAAGCGCTGCCGAACGTTCCAATTCTAGGAATGGGTGGCGTAACAACTGGGCGCGATGCCTTTGAACTAATCCTTGCTGGTGCATCTGGAGTTTCCGTAGGAACAGCAAGTTTTGGAAATCCACATGCGCTTATTGATATTCAAAACCAGTTGCATCAGATTTTGATAGATAAGGGTTTTAAATCTTTGAAATCTGCCATCGGGTACGCACACAGAACAGATGTGCCATGAAAGCCCCGATAATTCTGGCGGTTGATACCTCTGATTTCGATACTGCTCTAGCGTGGATCGATAACACTAAGGAATCGGTATCGGTCTATAAGTTGGGGCTCGAGTTCTACCTTAACTTTGGAAGTGCTGGAGTTTCACGAATTATCGAAGAGACCGGTGCTGAGATATTTCTTGATCTAAAGTTGCACGATATTCCGCACACAGTTGCAGGTGCGGCCAAAGCAATCGCGCACTTATCTCCCAAGTTTTTGACGGTCCATGCAAGTGGAGGAAGAGAGATGGTTAAGGCTGCAGCTGCGGCAGTTCCCGAAGTTAGCGTGACTGCGGTAACTATCTTGACCTCTTTGTCTGAAGAAGATCTCTTTGAAGTTGGTTTTGCAAGCCCCGCACTAGAAAGCGCTGTCGCTCTGGCAAAGATGGCAGTATCTGCAGGAGCGAGATCATTGGTCTGTTCCCCTCTTGAAACGGCTGCGATTCGAAGCGCGGTTGGAAGCGAGCCAATAATCATTACCCCTGGCGTGCGGCCACTAACTGAAGTTGGCTCAGACGATCAGAAGCGAACGATGACTCCGGCCGATGCAATTGCACAAGGTGCAAATTTCGTGGTGATTGGTCGCCCTATTACTTCAGCATGGAGCCAAGGTCCACAGGCGCTGCGCGATAAAGCCGCATTGATTGCTAGCGAAATTCTTAGAAACTAGACTTTTCGAGATGCCAACGCCACCACAGTTAACCCCCGCACAAAGATCTGCCGCGTTAGCGAAATCTACGGCTTCTCGCCAAGTAAGAGCTGCGATCAAAGCGCGCGTAAAGGCCGGTGATCTCTCACTTTCTGCGATTTTAACTCTGGCGGTAAATGATGAAGCGATCGCCAAGATGCGCGTTGCTGAGTTACTCGAATCTTTTGCAGGGGTCGGCAAAGTTCGAGCGTTGGGAATTCTTGAGAAGTTAAATATCTCTCCAACGCGCAGAATTCAAGGCTTAGGAGTTTCACAACGTGAAAATCTATTGAAAGAGTTTCCTGATCGCGTCGCAGCCGCTCAGCGTGGAAAGTTGCTGGTTCTATCTGGACCCGGGGGAGTTGGTAAGAGCACGATCGCCAAATTGCTTCGTGACTCCGGCGAATTTTGGGTCAGCATTTCAGCCACCACAAGAACAGCGCGCCATAATGAAATAGATGGCGTTGATTACTTCTTTTATACCGACGAGGAATTTGATAACGCGGTAAAGGGTGCGCTCTTCTTGGAGTGGGCAAATTTTGCAGGCTCTCGTTATGGAACGCCACGCAAGCCTGTCGAAGATGCGCTCCGCGATGGCAAGAGCGTTTTACTTGAAATCGAAATTGCTGGCGCTAAGCAAGTTAAAGAACGCGCCCCTGAAGCGGTACTTGTATTTTTAGAGCCACCATCATGGGAAGAGTTAGTTTCACGGTTAGAAGGACGCGGTACTGATTCACCAGAGCGAAGGGCGGCGCGTTTAGAGTTGGCCCAAGAAGAGCTAGCCCAGGCTGGTTTTTTCGATATTTCCTTGGTAAATGAGCGAGTAGAAGAGGTCGTCGCACACCTGATATCATTGGTGACTCAACGCTAGGACTGCTGTTCTTTAACAGTTGCCGAGCAAATTACTTTTAGAAGCAGTTAGCAATAATTACTGGAGGCTCAAATGGACGGCATCACTAATCCACCAATCGACGAACTTCTCGAGAAGAGCGGTTCTAAGTACAGCCTCGTTCTCTATGCGGCAAAGCGCGCACGCCAGATCAACGCTTATTATTCACAACTCGGAGAAGGTTTACTTGAATATGTTGGTCCACTAGTTGAGACCCACGTTCATGAGAAGCCTCTCTCAATCGCGCTACGCGAAATCAACGAAGGTCTATTGACCATCGAAAACCTCGAGCCAACTGCTTAATTAACCTTTAATTAGGTTTGAGTTATGGCGCGCGCTCGGGAAGTAATTCTCGGAGTTGGCGGAGGCATCGCTGCCTATAAATCCTGCGATCTACTTCGTCGTCTGCAAGATCGTGGCTACCTAGTAACTGTTGTTCCAACTCCATCAAGTCTGAACTTCGTCGGTGCTGCTACCTGGGAAGCGCTCTCTGGCAGACCAGTTACTACGCAAGTTTGGGAGCGCGTTGATGAAGTTCGCCATATCTCACTTGCTAAGGATGCAGATTGCGCAATCATCGCTCCGGCTACCGCTGACCTCATCGCACGTATAGCAGCTGGTAGCGCTGACGATCTGTTAACAAACCTAATTCTCGCNNNTCCTGGTCGTACCGGCTATGCATCCGCAGATGTGGTTAGACCCAGCAACTGTGGCGAACGTAGCCACTCTAAGGTCCCGTGGATTTAAGGTGATGGAACCTGAAGTAGGTCGACTTACTGGCGATGACATCGGTCCCGGCAGATTTCCCGAGACTGCAGCGATCATCGAAAATTTTGAGCAAGCTATTGGCGCGAAGAAAGACTTCCTGGGTCGTAAAGTTTTAGTTACGGCTGGTGGAACACGTGAGGCGATAGATCCAGTTCGCTATATCGGAAACCGTTCTAGCGGTAGACAGGGTGCGGCAGTTGCTAGCGCTGCGCTAAATCGTGGCGCTGAAGTTACTTTGATTATGGCTAATTCACAGTTAACTGAGGAAGAGTCTCGCGCTCTGCAAGGAGTCCGTGTTATTCCGGTTGAAACCGCTATTGAAATGCACCAATTTTTGGAAGAAGAATTTCCTAAGACCGACGTATTGGTCATGAGCGCGGCGGTTGCAGATGCTAGACCTTCGCAGTATTCCGAAGGCAAGATAAAGAAGGGCGATCTGCAACAGATCGAGCTATCAGAGAATCCAGATCTACTTAAATCAATCGCTCGCCTAAGGGATAAACAGATAGTTGTTGCCTTTGCCGCAGAGACATCGCTGAATATTGAGATCGCTAAAGCAAAGTTAGTCGCTAAAGGCGCTAATATTCTCTATCTCAACGATGTTTCAGAAGGCGCCATATTCGGTGCTACTGAGACTCAAGGAATTGTTTTAACGAGCAATGGCGCTCAAATTGAAGTACCAAATTCAAGCAAGGACTCGCTGGCCGAACTTCTCCTCGACCAAGCCCTTATTCAGTTAGGTTAAGCCCATGTCAAAGCGTCTATTTACCTCCGAATCTGTCACGGAAGGCCATCCAGATAAGATCGCCGATCAAATCTCGGATGCGATCTTAGATTCACTTCTCTCTCAAGATCCTTCAAGTCGCGTTGCGGTAGAAACTCTCATCACTACAGGTCAAGTACATGTTGCTGGTGAAGTAACTACTAACGGATATGCAGATGTCATGGGCATCGTTCGCGACACCGTTATCGGTATCGGTTATGACTCTTCAGTAAAAGGATTTGATGGAAATAGCTGTGGTGTATCTATTTCGATTGGACAGCAATCGCAGGATATTGCCCAAGGCGTAGATGACGCTTACGAAAATCGCGTCGCATCTTCTGCCGATCCTTTAGATCTGCAAGGCGCTGGAGATCAGGGTTTGATGTTCGGTTATGCCTGTGATGACACTAAAGAGTTGATGCCGCTTCCAATTTGGTTGGCTCACGAACTTGCACAACAACTTTCCAAGGTTCGCAAATCGGGTGCTCTCGGATATCTACGCCCTGATGGGAAGACCCAAGTAACCATTGAATACGATGGCGACAAGGCAGTTGCGCTAGATACCGTGGTCATCTCTAGTCAGCACGCTGAAGAAGTAGATGTTGTAAAGAAGTTAACCCCTGAAATTATTGAACACGTTATTGAACCTGTGCTTTCTAAGATTGATCTGCCACGTAAAGATATGCGCACTTTGATTAACCCAACCGGTCGCTTCGTTATCGGCGGTCCGATGGGTGATGCTGGTTTAACTGGTCGCAAGATCATCGTAGATACTTACGGCGGAATGGCTCGCCATGGTGGAGGAGTGTTCTCCGGTAAAGATCCTTCAAAGGTTGACCGTTCTGCTGCATATGCAATGCGTTGGGTAGCCAAGAACGTTGTTGCTGCCGGACTTGCGCGTCGCTGTGAAGTTCAAGTCGCTTACGCGATTGGTAAAGCACAGCCAGTAGGTGTCTTCGTTGAAACTTTCGGAACCGAAACCGTTCCAGTACAGAAGATTCAAGATGCTGTGACCACGGTCTTTGATCTACGTCCTGCTGCGATTATTCGTGACCTTAATCTGCTGCGTCCAATCTATTCACAAACCGCTGCGTACGGCCACTTCGGTCGCGAACTCCCAAATTTCACATGGGAAACAACTTCGCGAGTCGATGCGCTACGCGCTGCTGTTAATTAAAGAGAAGTAACGCCGTGGCTACGGCGCGTCCACTTCGCTTGAAGCGAGAAGAAGCAAAGCGAGTAGATAGCGCTCAAGCCAAGCAAGCCGCCTTCGTAAAGGTGTGGGTGGATACTTCCGTTAGCCATTTAGATGGTACCTACGATTACTTAGTTCCCGAGCGGCTAACAAATTCGGTGCACCCCGGAATCCGCATCGGTGTGCCATTTGCGGGACGTGATGTAGAAGCGCTGGTTTTGGAGCGCACAGATAAGAGCGAGATCACAAACTTAAAATTCATCTCATCAGTAATATCAGAGGAGGTGGTTGCAACTCCGACCCTTATCAACCTGGTTTCCCTAATTGCTAAACGTTGGATCTGTAATCCATACGATCTCATTAAGAGCGCGATTCCGGCGCGCGTGGCCAGTGTTGATAAAGCCCTAGCTATCGAGGGTAGAAGTTCAAAGGTTCAAGACTTGGTCAAGAAAGCGCAGGGGGAGGTGACCTATCTCCATCTAGCTCCTCATGAAGATCCTTTAAAGCGCTTAAGCGAATTTGCGGTGAAAGCTCAAGTAAAAGGTTCCGTTCTGATAATCGTTCCAGAAGACCGCGAATTAGAACTTCTTAAGGCTGAACTTCCTGATGCGCTAATTTTGACTTCATCGTTATCCCGCACTCAGCGATATGCAAATTACCTCACTGCGATTACTAGTTCCAACCAGATTATTATCGGTACCCGAAGTGCGATCTTTTTAACGCCGCCCGATTTAACTACGCTGATTATCTACCGCGAAAATTCACAGAGCCATTATGAACCGCGCCACCCTGGATGGAATGTGCGAGATGTCGCCCTTTTGCGCCAGAGTGAAGAGGAGTTAAACCTTTACTTTGTTGGCTATTCACCTTCACTTGAAATGGCTCGGGCCATCGAATCCGGTTCGGTGAAATTCTTAAGTAAAAAAGCGCGTCTGCAGGTATCAACATTTCCGCAAGGTAATTCAGAGTTGTTACCGGAGCGGATCTTTTCTCCAATCCGCCGCGCGCTAAAGTCGGGATCAGTTCTCTTTCTCGTTCCCAAGAAAGGTTATGCCAGCGCTCTGATGTGCAAGAAATGTCGAAATCTAGCGACCTGCTCTTGCGGTGGAAAACTTTCTCGTTCGAGTCAGAGCTCTTCACCTGCCTGTGTTCATTGTTCAAACGACTTTTCTAATTGGAAATGTAAGTGGTGCAACGAAGATAAGTTGGTTCTTCTCGGCAGGGGAGCGATCCGACATGCAGAAGAGATAGGTAGAGCGTTTCCAGGTTTTCAGGTGATTAACTCCGATGCCGATACACCGGTCAAAGAGATAACCGGCAAAAATTCGCTAGTAATTTCAACTCAGGGCATGGCGCCAATCTGCGAAGGCGGATATGCAGCAGTAGTACTTTTAGAAGGTGGTTCATTCTTTTCTTACTCTGATCTACGTGGTCAAGAGAGATCACGTGAGGCTTTCTTTGAGGCAGCGGGCCAGGTAAAGATTGGAGGTTCGGTATTAGTTGCTATCGATACCAGTCACCCAATCAGCGCCGCGCTAGCTAGTTGGAATCCGGCTCATATGTATAAACGCGAACTAGCAGATCTCGAATTGCTAGACCTTCCACCGTTTACAAGATCGCTAACCATCGATTTAGTAACGCGTGAAGCAAGCGCGGTTGCAGATGGATTTAAGAAGGCGCTTCTTGATTCTCGTATCCCTGCTTCAACAAAAATACTAGGGCCTTCGATTCGAGGCGGAGATAAGGCAAGAATTATTTTGACTGCTTCACTAAATGATTTTTTGCAGCTAACGCAATTCGTTAGTGAATTTGTAAAGCATCGCGCTATAGCCAAGAAAGAGGCGATACAAGTGCGAATCGGCCCATATTCACTCTCTTGAGTTCCAGTATCAGAGGCGGATAACTTATTTATTTCCGCACTGAGATAGACTTCTCACATGTCTATTCAACCGATCCGCCTCTTTGGCGATCCCGTGCTAACGACGCCGGCATCTGCGGTTTTGGATTTCGATAAGGAGTTACGAACTCTGGTTCAAGATTTAACCGAGACCATGCTGGAAGCACCTGGCGCTGGACTAGCGGCGCCACAAATTGGTGTGCCGCTTCGAGTATTTGTCTGGGATGTCGATGAAGCGATTGGACATCTCATAAATCCCACGCTGGATTTGAGTGCAGAACTGCAAGAGGGCGAGGAAGGTTGCCTCTCTTTCCCTGCACTTAGCTATGAAACTCCACGCGCCTTTCGCGCCGTTGCTAAGGGCTTTAATATGTATGGCGAACCAATTACCGTTGAAGGTACTGAATTATTAGCCCGATGCTTGCAACATGAGACCGATCATCTAGATGGGATCGTCTTTATCGATCGTCTATCTGTTGAAGATCGAAAGTTAGCGATGAAAGAGATTCGCGAATCAGAATGGTTCGGTACCGCTTTAGATGGCGGAAATAGCCCAGTGATAAAGACTTCACCACATAACATGTTCGGTAAGAGCATTTAGTGCAGATCGCAGTTGCTGCAACGCCTGAAGTCGCTCTGCCAACTCTTGAGGCGCTCTTAGTTAGTGAACACGATCTTGTCGCGGTGATCACCCAGCCAGATCGACCTGCGGGTCGAGGGCTGGCGCTCAAGGAATCACCAGTTGCTATCTGGGCCAAGGGCCATGGAATTACCGTTCGCAAGCCAGTCGACCAAGAAGAGCTGAAATTAGCCGTCGCAGATGTAGATCTAGTTATCACGATTGGCTTTGGTGTGATCATTAAAGAGGAAGTTCTCA
>JAPLBI010000107.1 GCA_026392815.1 Actinomycetota bacterium | reverse complement strand
TGCAGGTTATTTCTAACTGGCACTACGACTAGTTGAGAAATGGAAAGCGCCATAGATAAAGGCTGAGATAAAGATCCTGGCAGATCCAAGATGACTACGTCATAACTCTTGGGCAGATCAGATATGACATTTAAAAGTGCTTCTACCGAGAAATTAGCAACGAGTCGTGAGTCAGCAGGAATGAAATCAAATCTCTCTGAAGTGGTTGCCAAGTTTGAATCAGTTATCTTGCTTCCGCTTAAGAAATCTGCGATTGATGTGCGCGGATTTTCAAAACCCAGTCGGAAAGTCAGCGCACCAGCGGGATCTAGATCAATCAGCAAAGTCTTCTTGCCAAATTCGGTAAATGAAACTGCAAGAGCGTGCGCCAGAGTTGTTTTCCCGACACCACCTGCAGAATTGGCTATTGAAAGAATCTTCATTATGCGGCCACAGAATTCCAGCGAACTAACGCCTGCTTATATACGGGAGGCGCGAGCAAAACTTCAGGAATTACTCCCAAGGTCGAGCGAACTGCCTTCAGTGAGATATCGGTAATTAAATTTTGACCAGGTATCTGAGGAGTTCCATAAAGTCTGCGCGCCCATTGCGGCAGTGAACTTGCCGCAAGAAGTGCAAGTGAAGCCCAGGCAGGAGCTGCCGGGGTTGCAAATCTAACTGCGTTCGGCATCGGTGGAATCGTTAGAAATAGCGCTGCTCTCTTTGCATCATCAGATGCGCGCAGTTCTGGAGCAATATTCTGAAAGTAGTTCTGCATCTCTGCCATATTTGCTGGAACATCGGCAGTTGGAACTCCAACTAACTCTGCGAATAAAACCATCTCTGAAACATATTGATCAGCTTCCAGATCGCTAATCGCCATACCCGAGCGACGAGCGATATCAAGGAATGAATCGACCATCGACATATGCACCCAGAGAAGCAGATGTGGATCATCTAAACCAAGAGAAGTATGAATTTTTCGCACCCGTGCTGCAAGGGCTTGTGCCTGACTTCTCTCACCAAAGGTAATTGTTGAAACATAGTCACCGGTGCGTTGTAAGCGGCCCCACGCATCTTCACGAAAGTTTGAATTCTGAGCCACGCCATCCATGGCAATTGGATGAAGTGCTTGCTGTAGAAGGGCGCGAATTCCACCGACTGCCATCGCGGGATCTGAATGAATCTTCCAGGTCATAGTCTCGGGTGAGAATAGTCCGCGGGGATCTTCAAGTATCTGGGTTGTCATAATTTTTATAGGCACATTACTGAGCAGTGAAAGCCTTAATCGCATCAACCAACATCTGAACCGCAATTGCAGCGAGCAGCAAGCCGGCGATGCGCGCGAGCAAAGTGACCCCAGAATCCTTAATAATTCCGAGGATTGTTGTAGAAGCCATAAGTGAAATAGCAATCACAACGTGTACTGCAACTACTGCTGCAATTAAGCCGAGGCTTTGCGCAGGAGTCTCGATTTGTTGGACGAAAATCATCGTTGCAACGATCGCGCCAGGTCCAGCTAATAGCGGCGTCCCTAGAGGTACAAGTGCAATGTTCTTATCTTTGCCGTCGGTACCGCCCATATCTCTACCGGTAAGAAGTTCTAACGCGACATAGAGAAGTAATAAACCACCAGCGGCTTGCAGGGCCTCGATGGAAACGTTCATGTATTCGAGAATGAAACGTCCAAAGATTGAGAAGAAGGCGATAACAATTAAAGAAACTAGCGCTGCCTGCCAGGCGAGTTGAATTCGCTCACGCTTACTTTTATCGGCAACTAAGCCAAGAAAAATTGGGGTGGCACCTGGTGGATCTAAAATCACCAAGAGAGTAACGAATGCTTGAATAGAGAAAGTTAAGGTGCTTACTTCAGCAATATTCATGGCGTAACTACCCTTCGTTGACTTGCCAGCGACTCCAAGCGCTCCCATTGTGCAGGATCAGTGAGGTTTTCGCCTAATGAATTTAACTTTCCTTGGCCGTGATAGTCGCTTGCCCCAGTAATTACTAGATTCAACTCAGCTGCAACTTGCCTTAACTCAGTGCGCTCACTTGCAGTGTGGTCACGATGATCGATCTCGATCCCGTGCAATCCTGCCGCAACTAAATCTGAAAAAATAGAAGTAGAAATTACATCTCCGCGCCGCGAGGCCATGGGATGTGCAATTACTGCGACTCCCCCGGCTGCAACGATTGTGCGGATAGCCACTTGAGGTGTTGGCGTTGCATGGGTTACGTAATACTTTGAATCGTTTGTTAATAGTTCTGCAAAGGCTTCATCTCGCGATTTAACTACGCCATTTTTGACTAGC
>JAPLBI010000023.1 GCA_026392815.1 Actinomycetota bacterium | reverse complement strand
TGCAACAACAGTGTTGTCTCGTCCGATTTCAGAGCTTGGTATCTACCCAGCTGTGGATCCACTTGACTCAACATCACGCATCTTGGATCCACGCTACATCGGTGAGCACCACTTCCGTGTTGCCAACCGCATCAAGCAGATCTTGCAGCGCTACAAGGATCTACAGGACATCATCGCTATCTTGGGTATCGATGAATTGTCAGAAGATGACCGCGTACTAGTTGGTCGCGCACGTCGCATCCAGCGCTTCTTGTCACAGAACACATTCGTTGCGAAGGTCTTTACTGGTATCGAAGGTTCATTCGTTCCGCTATCAGAGACAATCACAGCCTTTGAAGCACTAGCTGATGGCAAGTACGACCACCTTCCAGAACAAGCATTCTTCATGTGCGGTGGCCTCGACGATGTCGAGCGCAGAGCTGCAGAGTTAGCGAAGAGCTAATCACATGGCACTTAACGTCGAACTAGTATCGCCAACACAACAGGTGTGGTCCGGGCAGGCAACTTTCGTTTCTGCTCGCACAACTGAAGGAGACCTCGGTGTCCTTCCAGATCACGCACCTTTGTTTGGCGTACTAGTCGACGGTGCCGTGAGCATCAAAGCAGTCGATGGAACAACGAAGGAATTCAACGTACAGGGCGGCTTCTTATCTGTCGCTAACAACAGAGTTTCAATTTTGACGGAGACTGTTAAATAAAAATTCTCAGCTCCAGAAACATGAAAAGCAAAGGCACAGTTTCTTCCACTGAAATTTTTATTTAATTTGCGCGCTATTCCCTTGTAACTTGGGCGCCGAGTGCGCGAAGATCTTCAGCAAAGTTTGGGTAGCCGCGATCGATGTGGAATGCGCCATCTACGGTGGTTTCGCCTTCGGAGACAAGGGCGGCAAGAACTAAGCCGGCGCCCGCGCGGATATCGGTCGCTTCAACTGGTGCGCCAGATAGCTGCGGAATACCAGTGATTGAGGCATGTTTTCCGTCGACAGTGACGTGTGCGCCAAGGCGAGCAAGTTCATTAACAAACATAAAGCGTGATTCAAAGACATTTTCCGTAACCATCGAATGGCCATCGGCAATCGCGTTCATGGCGATGATAAATGGCAATAGATCGGTGGCAAAGCCAGGATAGGGAAGTGTTGCAACATCAGTTGCACGTGGGCGTTGGTTCATCTGTACACGGATTCCATCGGCAGTTGAGGTAATGATTGCGCCAGCGTGCGCTAACTTTTCGAGCATAACTTCCATATGGTCAGCGCGACCTCCATGAATTGTGATGTCGCCTTGGGTCATCGCAGCGGCAAATGCCCACGTGCCAGCGATGATGCGATCGGTAATTGTCGTGTGATCAGTTGGGTTAAGTTTTTCAACGCCAGTGATTTTAATTAGGGGAGAGCCAAGTCCTTCGATCTTTGCACCCATCGAGATTAAGAATTCACCGAGATCAACTAGATCAGGTTCGCGCGCTGCGTTATCGATTGTTGTAACGCCCTTTGCCAGAACTGCTGCGGTCATTAAGTTTTCAGTTGCGCCAACACTTGGGAAATCTAATTCAATGGTGGCGCCAGTTAGTCCTTGAGGTGCTTCAGCAATTACATAACCATGTTCCACGTGTGCGGTTGCGCCTAAAGATTCCAGGCCCTTGATATGAAAATCTAAACCTCGTGAACCAATTGCATCGCCGCCAGGAAGTGCGACTTCGGCTTTGCCAACGCGAGCAACAAGTGGGCCAAGTACGTTGATAGATGCGCGCATCTTGCGCACGAGATCGTAATCAGCGCGATGTGCTGGCGCTTCGGGAACAGTAATTGAGAGATTAGAACCATCGCGTGAAACTTCACATCCCAGGCGCTTAAGTAAATCGGCCATGATGTCTACGTCGGCAATATCCGGAACATTGCGGATAGTTGATTTACCAACTGCCAAGAGCGATGCCGCCATCAGCTTTAGGACCGAATTCTTAGCCCCAGTGACCGTTACTTCGCCCTTTAGGCTGTATCCGCCGACGATGCGAAAGCGATCGTTGGTCGAACCTTGCGAAGATGCCATATCCGAAGTCTACTTATAGGCTAGGGCCATGGTTAATTTAACGCGTATTTACACCAAGACAGGCGATGACGGATCTACCTCCCTCGGAGATATGAGCCGAACTTCCAAGAACGATTCACGCCTTGAGGCATATGCCACCGTTGATGAAGCAAATTCAACAATCGGTGTTGTTATTGCAACTGACGAACTCAGCGATGATATTCGCGCGCTCTTAGTTCGCATCCAAAACGATCTCTTCGATGTCGGGGCTGACCTCTGTACGCCAGTAGTTGATTCACCAGCCTTTGAACCGCTTCGCGTTCTCGAATCTCAGATTACATATCTGGAAGAACAGATCGATAAGTACAACGCCGATCTGCAACCACTTCGTTCTTTTGTTCTGCCATCTGGAACACCTGCAGCTGCGCACTTGCACGTTGCGCGCACAGTTGTTCGTCGCGCAGAGCGCCGCACCTGGACAGCAATCCATGGCTTTGGTTCTGGCGTAAATCCACTTACAGCGAAGTATCTAAACCGCTGCTCTGATCTTCTCTTCGTGTTGGCACGCGTTGCCAATAAAGAGATTGGCGATCAACTCTGGGTACCCGGGGCAAACCGCTAACTTTTTAGAACCGCGCGAGCAATCTTTTCATCGCGTTCAAAGACATATAAACGAGGGCCATCTTTAGTCTGTGCCAAATTTGCCTTTATCTCTGACGTCGCAAGCTTCAAGCGCATGAGTTCGCCTTCGATGTAGTTATTTGGTGATGCAATAACAACCAGCGCGCCATAATCATCTTCACCGCCAACTTTTGGCGTGCGCTCTACAACAGATTTTCCGCGCTTAAATGCCCAACGCAGAATTAGCGAGAGAATTGCCACAGCGAAGAATCCACCGAAACTAGATAGAAAGAGCCCGTTATTAATTCCGCCAAGCATGTTTAATTGGCGCTTACTTGGTAATCAGTATTTGGAAGAGGCCCTGATGGATCGCCTTGGTTGCAATCCACATTGATGTTGGAAACTATCTGGCCGGCACCAATTGGTTCAGTTGTAACTAATAGAACTGTAACGACTTGCTGAGGGGCGCTTCGTCCCACATCTGCAGTAATTTTTCCGAAGGTTTTAGTCGTGCGATTTTCAGGTGAGGTTGCGCCAACCACATCGGCGGTAACTCTCCACCAACGACAACCTGTTTCGGCTGCTACTAAGACAGCTCCACAAGTAAATTGTGTACAGGATTTAACCTGCGAAGCCAGCGCTGATTTGGCCGAGAGAAGCCCCACCAACTCTTTTGCATTTGGAACCTTTAGATACAACTTTGTTTCACCCAATGGATCGGTCTTAAAGCCAACTGGCGGCCACTTCGGTGATGGAGAAGGTAACTTCTTAGCAACTTTCTTTTTCTTCTTTACCGGGGCTTTCTTAACTGGAGCCTTCTTTACCGGAGCCTTCTGACTGGCACTCGCCTTCGGTGTTGGCGTAGGGCTCTTAGTCGCGGCAATAGTGGAAGTCAGCGAGAGCGATAGAAAGAGCACTGAGAAGATTGCAATTAACTTAATTCTCATCGCTCTTGCTCCCATTTAAAGGTTTTAATCGAAATTACCAGACCGGCGATCAACCACGCCAGGATAATCCAGAAAGTGCGGCCGGTCTCCCAAGTACCGGCAACTTCTTGCGCAGCAAATGAATCTGGCAGGAATACCGAACGCATGCCTTGGGTCATCCACTTAAGCGGGAAGATCGCAGCGACTTGCTGCATCCAGCCTGGCAAATCTGTGAAGACAAAGAAGACGCCGCTAAAGAATTGCAGAATGATTACCACGGGAGAGACAACTGCAGATGCGCCGCGACCGCTCTTTGGTATTACCGAGAAAGCAATGCCGAGCGCAGTTGATGCGGCGCTGCCCAAGATGATCAACCAGGTAAAGGTCAACCACTTTGCCGGATCTGTCGGAAGATTTACCCCGAAGAATAAGACGCCCGCAATGAGAAGCAGAGCCACTTGAATAACCATTGTTACAAATACGACGATTGATTTTCCTATGAAATAACTAGATGCTGGCATTGGTGTGCCTTGCAAGCGTTTTAGCGTTCCAAAGTCACGTTCTACAGGGATCATGATCGCAAGCTGTTGGAAGCCGGTATTAACAAGGCCCGATGCGATCATTCCAGCGACAAAGTACTGACTAAAAGTTACGCCATCAGTAAGTTCGTTGGTAAAGACCGAACCAAAGATAGCGAGCAACATAATTGGGAATGCAAGGGTAAAGACCACAGATTCGCGCTGGCGCATAAATTGTTTAACTTCCAGGCCACCGCGCGCAATACCAATTGCTAGGGCGCTAGGTACTTTATTAGTCTGCACTTTATGTGCTGACATCGGCGCCTCCAATCATTTCCAAGTAGATATCCTCAAGTGAAGCGCGCTTAACGGTGAGTTCAGGGATCTCATCTTTATAAGTCTCGGTGAGTTTGCGGATCAGCGCAGTTGGGTTATCGGTGCGCTCCGTTTCAAGACCATTCGCGCCATTCCAAGAAACGGTTGCCAGCGAAGTCGCACGGCCACCTAGCAGAGCAGGGGTTGCTACTTCGATGATCTTGCCTTGATTAATCACGGCAACTCGATCGGCTAACGCTTCAGCCTCATCTAGATAATGGGTAGTCAGCAAAATTGTTGCGCCAGATTTGCGCAGATCTTGAATTAACGCCCAGAAGGCGCGTCGTGCTTCTGGATCAAAGCCGGTAGTTGGTTCATCAAGAAAGAGAAGTTCGGGGGATCCGATAATTCCGAGCGCCACATCAAGGCGACGGCGCTGTCCGCCAGAGAGCGTTCTGATTAGCTCTGGAGATTTATCAGTTA
>JAPLBI010000106.1:1316-7163 GCA_026392815.1 Actinomycetota bacterium | reverse complement strand
ATCTCGGCGTAAAACCTTTGCTCCGCCGAGGTAGATATGGTTGATTTCTGACTTTTTTAGCCCGCTTTCAACGTGAGCCATGATGCGGATGGTGCGCTCGAGCGAGCCTGGAACCCCAATTTCGACCGCACAGATGAGCGGGACATCGGTAAATCCAAGCTCACGAGCTGAGCTTGCTGGAAAAGCTGCATTTAGATCAGGGCTAACCGTGAAGATCACCGAGATGAAGTCTTCGGCGGTAAGGGTGTTGGCGCTGAGCATCTCCGCCAAGAGTTCCTTGGTGGCAGCGTCTATCGCCTCGGCGGTATTGGCTTGCGCCTGAACCGCTCCGCGTATCGCTCTAACCTTAGACATTGGCCAATAGTACCCGCAGAAAGTTCAACAGGTCGTTATATATATCGCGTTTTATCGATATATCCAGTAAACGCTTTTACGATATTCGTTCTCGCTCTCTTCGGGAAGATCCTCGCGCTAGCTGCACCGCCGGATTTCATCAATATCGATAAATGGTTATTAAGGGATTAGAATACGCAGAAATCCGCATTTAAATATCGATAAATAGGTAAAAAACGAGTCAATATAAATTATATCGATAAATGGTTTTATATGTTTATTTGCAGGATATAGATAAAACCTTAAATATGTAAAGCCTTTTGTAGGTTTAATAATTCGCCCGCATTTAGATCTCGCCATCTTCCTTCAGGGGTATCTCCCAAGGAGATAGGTCCGAAGTTGGTTCGGATCAATCGCAGGACGGTGACATCAACTGCCTCCATTAGCCGGCGGATGATGTGGTATCTGCCTTCGTGGATTGTGACTTCTAGCCACTGGGGGCTCAGCTGTTTAAATGAGAGAACTCGGCCAATTCCATCCTCAAGCTCGATCCCCTTCAAAAGGGTCTTCTCAGCCCCAACCGGGAGCTTTCCATCAAATTCAATAATGTAGGTCTTTTCCAGCCCAAAAGATGGGTGGGTAGCTCTAAAGGTTAAATCCCCATCATTGGTAAGCAGGATTAACCCTTCAGAGTCCTTATCAAGGCGTCCAACGTGGAAAAGGCGCTCTTTTCTGAGGTCAATAAAGTCGGCTAATGAGGGGCGACCTTCCGGGTCGAACATCGTTGACAGAACACCTTTTGGTTTATGAAGTACAAGATAAGACTTAGTCAAAGATCTTGTAATTGTCTCACCATCAACCATGACTTTCACCATTTGTGGGTCAAACTTGGCTCCGAGCTCACGACAGATAAATCCGTCCACGCTTACTCGACCATCCATGATTAACTCGTCGGCTCCGCGACGGCTCGTAATTCCAGCGTCGGCGATTATTTTATTCAGGCGCATTTCGGCCATTTGGCTATCCATTCTCGACAGTCATTAGGGGCGCTCCCCCAGAAAGATGGCCTTCAACTGCTAAACCATCAAGGGGAAGTTGAGACGTGAGTCTACGCCAAAGCAGGTGCAGGGGTCAAAGTAGAGATCAGGCGGAAACTAATGGTACTTAGTCTGTGAGTGATTCCAAGATCTCATCAAGGCGATCGAGATCCGGCAGATAAGGAGCCAGGGCAGGTAGATCACCGAGCGAGTTAAGTCCGAGTCTTTCCAAGAAGTAACTTGTGGTCTTATACAAGATCGCCCCGGTCTCAGGCTCTAGCCCTGCCTCCTCGACCAGCCCACGGGTCACCAAGGTCTTCATTACCGCTTCAACGTTGACGCCTCGAATGGCTGAGACGCGGGCGCGAGATACAGGCTGGCGGTAGGCGATGACAGCAAGGGTTTCGAGCGCTGCCTGAGTAAGGCGGTTCTGCTGGCCATCTAGAACAAACTTCTCCACCACGGCCGAACATTCTGGGTGGCTATAGAAGCGCCATCCCCCGTTGATCGCCTTCAGTGAGAAGCCACGACCTTCATATGAACCGGTTAGGTGTTCGAGCGCTTCGACTACCTCATCGACGGTACGTTCTAGAACTGAGGCCAGGGTTAGCTCGGTAACTGGCTCATCTACGACCATCAGGATCGCCTCGATGGAACGCTCGAGTTCGGGATTAGACATTTTCTCCACCTTCTGTCTCATTTACTACGCTTAAATCTGGGGTTTCGTCCTCAGGTTCATCGCCGGCTTCTCCATCGAGCAGAGAGACCGGGATATCGAACTCATCTGAGGCGGCGACCTCGCCCTCATCTGAGCCCGTCCAGCTGATCTGGAGCTCACCGAGGGCAATAACCTGCTCAAAACGGAGCGCTCCCTGACGATAGAGGTCGAGCAGGGCTAGGAACCTGGCGACGATGACTAGGGTCGAGTCAGCATCTGAGCAGAGGTTTCGGAAACTTAGAGTGCGGGACTTGCGAAGGGCCTCAACAACCAACTTGGACTCCTCAGCCACGCTCACCAGGCTGGTGTGGAGGTGTTCTACGGCAACCACTGGTGGGGTTTTAGGCGTGAGTACACGCTCAGCGATCGCGGCAAAGCGCGGTGCGCCTACCCCGATCAAGACCTCAGGCAGAAGCGCCGAAAGGGCGGGATCCAGGGCGACGACGCGGGCAAATGACTTATCGGCGGCTTCAATGCGCGCGGCGAAGGTCGCTGCGATCTCCTTAAAGGCGCGGTATTGGAGCAGGCGGGCG
Organism: Actinomycetota bacterium; assembly: GCA_026392815.1. Classification (GTDB taxonomy): domain Bacteria; phylum Actinomycetota; class Actinomycetes; order Nanopelagicales; family Nanopelagicaceae; genus Planktophila. The sequence goes on along the minus strand of JAPLBI010000106.1, from coordinate 4,542 downwards.
AAGAGGATGTCGCGGGCCTCGAGCAAGGCAAGGTCTTCTTCATCCTCAATCTCACCGCTAGGCAAGAGGCGAGCCGCCTTTAGATCAAGCAGGGTGGCAGCGATTACCAAGAACTCGGTGGCCTGGTCCAAGCGCCAGCCTTCACCGGAGGCCTCAAGGGCCCGGATAAAGGAGATAAATTCATCGGTAACGATGCTCAGCGAGACCTCGGTGATATCCATCTTGTGGCGCGAGATGAGCTGGAGCAAGAGGTCAAAGGGGCCATCAAAGTTATCTAGGTGGACGTTGAAAGGGGAACTCTCGATCGATACGTCAGAGCCCCCGCTCATATCCGCTGCTTTTATATCTGCAGGGCTTATCTCGATATCCACCTGCGAACCTTACTTCTTTACTTGCTCAAATCTGCGCATGGAGCGTAGAGTCGCGCCAACAGAAAGAGGTTTCTCGCTTGAACGCTAAATCGACATTTGATGATGATGTGGCAACTACCGCCACTCTTCTCGGGCGCGAACCCCAGAATTTCCGTGTTCCACCAGCACCAGTTGAGGGCCAGCCAGCCAAGATCATCTCGATCTTTAATCAAAAGGGCGGCGTAGGTAAGACAACTACAACTATCAATCTCGGTGCAGCCATTGCAGAACTAGGTCGTCGAGTTCTTCTCGTTGACTTCGACCCACAAGGCGGTTTATCGCTAGGTCTTGGAGTAAATGCACACGCACTTCCACTAGAGAACACTGTTTATTACGCGTTGATGACACCGGATGCGAATATCGATGAGATCGTTCTTAAATCATCTGTTGCAAATCTAGATTTCCTTCCTGCCAACCGCGATTTGGGTACTGCTGAAACAACGCTCGGTGCTGAAATTGGCGGGCAACAGTATTTGAAGCGCGCTCTTGGTCGCTTGAAGGATCGTTACGACGTAATCTTGATTGACTGCCAACCTACGATGGGGCAGTTAACGATCAACGCACTTGTTGCATCAGATGAAGTAATCGTTCCGTTGCAATGCGAATACTTCGCACTTCATGGCTTTATTGAACTCAAGGGAAACATCGAGAAGGTTAAGAGCTTCCTTAACCCTGATCTAAATCTCATCGGAATCCTTGCGACTATGTACGAGAAGATTAACTGCAATTTTAGAGAAGTATCCCGAAGATGTCTTTGAAACAATTATTGCGAAAACTATTCGCTTCTCTGAAACAACTGTTGCCGGTGAACCAATTACTAGTTATGCATCATCATCAGGGGGCGCTGCTTCTTATCGCAGATTAGCCCGTGAACTAATTGCCCGAGGAGGCGCACGATGACCCGTAGAGCAAGCTTGCCTGGAGCAGATGAACTCTTCCGCGCGAATACACCAGCACTTAGCGCAGTACGCCAAGTTGTTGAAGAGGCCCAAGAAGTAAGCAAGGCTATTGGCGTTGCTCCAACAAATCCGAAGACAAAAAAGGGCGTTCGTTCAACGCCACGTCGTCGCGTTACAACAGTTGATCGTTCACCATCTGGTCGCGAAAAGCATGATGAGAAAATTACTGTTTATCTTTCTCCAGATGAACTCTTTGATCTCGATCAAGCGCGCCTCACCTTGCGTGGTGACCTTGGTCTGGCAGTAGATCGTGGTCGCATTGTTCGCGAATCAATCGCGGTAATCGTTGCTGATCTTGAAGCTAAAGGCGATCAATCAATTCTTGCTCGTAGACTCCGCGGAATTTAATTAGCGCGCGGGTGCGCGGTTGCATAAGCTTCGCGCACTTTATCTATCGTGATCAGGGTATAAATCTGCGTCGTAGTTACGGATGCATGTCCCAGTAGCTCTTGCACCACGCGAATATCAGCGCCACCATCTAACAAATGTGTGGCATAGGAATGCCTAAAGACGTGTGGTGAAACTTTTCCGGAGAGCCCAGTTGAATCTGCAGCATCCGAGATCATCTGCCAGGCGCTCTGCCGAGATAGGCGGCTCCCCCGTTGATTTAAGAAAAGCGCGGTCTCAGCCCTGGCTGATTTACTTTTACTTAATAGGTTCGGTCTAATTCGGACTAAGTACTCATCAAGAGCGGTCTTTGCAAAACTTCCAAGGGGCACGATCCGCTCTTTTGATCCCTTACCTCTCAACTTCAGAGTGGTTATGGGATTGCCTTCCACATCACTCTGTGCAAAATCGTTGATATCGATTCCGACAATCTCACTTACACGTGCTCCCGTGCCATAGAGGAGTTCAATAATTGCGTGGTCACGAAGCGAAATTGGATCACCTTCACGCTTTGTCGAATCAATTAGTGAAGTTATCTCCTTGATGGTGAGCGCCTTAGGTAGGCGGCGCGGAACTTTTGAACTTAACACTGCGCTAACAGGATTATTTGTTGAAAACTCTTGCGCTAGATATTTGTAGAAACTCTTTAACGCCGAGATATTGCGATTGATGCTAGTAACCGTCATCCCTAAACCCTTAAGCCAAACTTCGAAACTGATAATTTCATCTTCGCTCAAACGCTCAAAATCTAACTTTTCTTTGTCAAGAAAAACGAAGAATTTAGCGAGATCTCTTCTGTATGCCGAGATTGAGTTACTCGATAAACCACGTTCAATAGTTAAGTGATCGAGAAAGGATTGGAGCGCGTTATCAAACTTCATAACCGTGAGCCAGGGCTACTGCGTTATAGCGAATCTTTCCGGCATGAACATTTAGCCCACGATCGAGTGCTGGATCTTCCTCAATTCCTCGCTCCCAACCCTTATTTGCAATCGCTAGCGCGTAAGGCAGCGTTGCATTTGTCAGCGCATATGTTGAAGCAACTGGAACAGCGCCTGGCATATTAGCTACGCAGTAAAAGACTGAACTATGCACGTTAAATGTTGGCTCGGCATGGGTAGTCGGTTTGGAATCTTCGAAGCAACCACCTTGATCTATGGCGATGTCAACTAATACAGAACCAGGTTTCATCTGTGCCACCTGGGCATTAGTAACTAGTTTCGGCGCCTTAGCGCCATGTACCAGTACTGCACCTACAACTAGATCAGCGTTCTTGATCTCACGATCGATTGCATGCATAGTTGAAGCAAGCGTCTTAATTCGTCCGTTATAGAGCGAATCGATATAGGCAAGACGTGGCAGCGAGCGATCTAGAACAGTTACATCTGCTCCCATGCCCATCGCAATAACTGCAGCATTTAGTCCTGCTACTCCCCCGCCAATAACAACAACTTTTCCGGGGGCAACTCC
>JAPLBI010000106.1:0-1242 GCA_026392815.1 Actinomycetota bacterium | reverse complement strand
CTCCGGGAACACCGCCTAATAGAACGCCACGTCCACCGTTAGGTTTCTGCAAGGCATATGCCCCAACTTGAACAGATAGACGTCCAGCAACTTCGCTCATCGGAGCAAGCAACGGCAACGTTCCATTAACTTCCACAGTTTCATAAGCGATAGCCGTAGTGCCGCTCTTTAACAACGCGTCGGTGCAAGGTTTGCTCGCTGCTAAGTGCAGGTAGGTAAAGAGAATCTGACCTGAACGAAGTCTTGGATATTCAACCTCTATCGGCTCTTTTACCTTCAGAATTAAATCTGATTCGCTCCAGATTTTTTCAACATCTGCCTCGATGCGCGCACCCGCTGCAACGAAATCCGCATCACTAATTGAAGATCCAACTCCGGCGCCTTTTTCAACAACTACTTCGTGGCCGCTGCGAGTAAATTCAAAAACACCTTCGGGAGTAAGAGCGACCCTAGATTCGTGGACCTTAATCTCTTTAGGAACGCCAACTAACATTTTTAGCCTCTCGATTTAATCGCTGCCGCAATTAGACCAATAAAGAGCGGATGAGGACGCGTAGGTCTAGAACGCAACTCAGGGTGGGCTTGCGTACCCACGTAGTAAGGATGTACCTCAGGAGGAAGTTCTACAAACTCCACGAGGTCGCGTTCCTTATACATTCCTGAGAAAGTAAGGCCAGCACTCGAAATCTGCTCACGATACTTGTTATTGACCTCATAACGGTGACGGTGACGTTCAGATACTTCGGTTGCACCATATGTTGAAGCAACCACGGAACCGGCAAGTAAATCTGCTGTGTAGAGACCAAGGCGCATAGTTCCACCCATATCTCCCTTACCTGAAACAACATCTTTCTGATCATCCATTGTTGCAATAACTGGTGTTCCAGAATCCGAAAACTCTGCAGAAATTGCATCCTTGATTCCTGCCAAATTGCGCGCTGCTTCAATAACCATGCACTGTAATCCTAAGCACAATCCCAAAGTTGGAATCTTGTTTTCGCGAGCATATTTAAGCGCTCCCACTTTTCCTTCAATGCCACGAATACCAAAACCACCTGGAACACAAATTGCATCAACACCTTCTAAATGCTTTTTAGCACCCTCTGATGTTTCACATTCATCACTAGCAATCCAAACAATCTCAATCTTGGCAAGATTTGCAAAGCCCCCTGCACGTAGTGCTTCAGATACTGAAAGATAGGCATCTGGAAGATCGATGTATTTTCCAACTAAGCCGACCTT
>JAPLBI010000207.1 GCA_026392815.1 Actinomycetota bacterium | reverse complement strand
CCACCCAACTCCTGAGCGAATCCGCGAAGGCGTTAAAGCACTTGGTGGAATTGTGACGCAAGAGATGTCGCGTCGCGGTACGGCTCTTAAGTAATTATTTATCGCCCTCAATTAGATCAACGATTCGTTGTAAATCTTCGCGTCCAGCGTATTCAATAACAATCTTGCCTTTGCCATTAACGCCCTGCACGCTTACACGGGTATCTAGGTAATCACTTAACAACTCTTCGGCTGCCAAGGTTTCTCCCGTTGTAGAACTCTTTCCGCCTTTACCGCCCTTGGTTGAACCCTTCTTTGGAGAGTGAATTGCAACCGCTTCTTCAGTTGCGCGAACACTTAAACCTTCGGCAACGATTCGGTTGGCGAGTTTTTCGATCTCCACCTGATCGGTTAATCCAAGTAATGCGCGAGCATGGCCAGCTGAGATAACTCCGGCAGCGACTTTGCGTTGCACAGTTGGTGGAAGATTTAAGAGGCGGATTGTGTTTGAGATAAGCGGACGTGAGCGACCAAGTTTTAGCGCAAGTTCATCGTGTGTGCAGTTAAAGTCGGTAAGCAATTGGGCGTAAGCAGCGCCTTCTTCTAGCGGGTTAAGTTGGCTGCGATGAATATTTTCAATTAACGCTTCACGTAAAAGTTCATTATCTGGAGTCTGGCGAATAATTACTGGAATCTTCTTTAAACCAGCAGCTTTTGCCGCGCGGAAGCGGCGCTCTCCCATAATCAATTCATATTTACCTGGAGATGTTTGGCGAACAACCGGTGGTTGCAAGATGCCGATCTCTTTAATTGATGCGATTAATTCATTTAGTGCGCCCTCTTCAAAGATGGTGCGCGGTTGGCGTGGGTTGGGGGAAATCGCATCGACTGAAACTTCATTCTGTTGCGCAACTTCATTGCCGGCAACAGTTAGAGATGTTGGAATTAAAGAATCTAAATTAGTTCCGAGGCCACCACGTTTTGCACTCATGCAATTTCTCCATCGCGTTTGTAATTAATATTTACAACATTTGAATCAAAGTCAACATCGAGCGCATCTTTTGGCTTTCCGCGTTCTGCAATTTCGCGCGCTACTTGCATGTAGGCAATAGCACCTGGTGATAGCGGGTCATATGTCATAACTGTTTGGTTATATGACGGCGCTTCAGATACACGTACTGCGCGTGGGATAGGAATATCGATTAACTCATTTGGAAAGTGCGCGCGAACATTTGCGGCGACATCATTTGATAAACGGGTTCGTCCATCAAACATTGTTAAGATAATGGTTGAAAGATCTAGGTTTGCATTTAAACGCTTCTTCACAACGCCATAAGTTTCAAGAAGTTGTGACAAACCTTCAAGTGCGTAATATTCAGTTTGAATTGGAATTAAAAGTTCGCGTGCTGCAGCAAGTGCGTTGATTGTGAGCAGTCCAAGCGATGGTGGGCAATCAATAAAAATGTAATCGTAATTTGGTGAAATCTCATCGATCGCTTCTTTTAAACGAAGTTCGCGCGCAACCATTGAAACTAAATTAACTTCAGCATTTGCAAGAGATGAATTTGATGGAACGCAATCAAGTGCAGGAAAACCTGCAACCTTTTGAATTACAGAGCTAATTTGGTTATTTCCCATAAGTACTTCGTAGATACCTTCGATATCACGGTGGGGAACGCCCAGTGCGGTGCTGGCGTTGCCCTGTGGATCAAGATCGACCACCAGGACCCGCAGGCCGCCCATAGAAAGGGCTGCTGCGATATTGACCGTTGTGGTGGTCTTTCCGACCCCACCCTTCTGGTTTGCCACAGTGAAGATACGGGTCGAGGCAGGTTTTGCCATCGCCTCTTTTAGCCGCCGGACGCCGACGACCTTTGTCTCGCTCTCGCGATCCTTTGTTTCACGTGAATCAACCACGCGCTTATCTAAGCACTTATTAGAGAGCCTTTACGCACAGAGATCACTCTGCCGAGCTCGATTCCCTCAAGTTTTATCTCATGGAGCTCGGCCCCCTTGATTCCAACCATCTCGGTTGCCGCAGACTCCCCTTTCATCGCTAAAAGGGACCCTCCGGTTTTAACCATATGCCAGCTCATCTTCTTCAACTTCTCCATTGGAGCAACGGCGCGGGCAGTTACAAAATCAGCGCTCTTCTTTACATCTTGGGCGCGGCCACGGATGACCTCGATCTCAACCCCGCCTGCCGCAATGGCGGCCACGGCCTCATTTAAGAACTCAACTCTGCGCTCGAGGGGCGCAATTAGGGTCACTTTTAAGTCAGGTCGGGCTAGGGCGATTACGATTCCAGGCAGCCCTGCCCCAGAACCGATATCGAAGAGGGAGGCCCCCTGCGGCAAGAGTTGGGTTATGGGTAGGCAGTTAAAGATATGGCGCTCCCAGATCCGCTCGCCTTCGCGCGGGCCAATTAAGCCCCGCTCGATGCCTGCGGTAGTGAGAAATTCGGCGTAGGCGCGGATAGCGCCCTCTTGGCCAGGAAAATAGTTAGTTATTGTAGTTTCACGTGAAACTGACTCCGGCTGGAGATTTGTCATCGGCGCGCTTTAGGCGGGATAGATGACGACGAAGCGGTTTGGATCTTCGCCATCTGACTCAGATGAGAGACCTAGGGTCTGGATCGTGTCGTGGATAATCTTGCGCTCAAAGGCGTTCATTGGGTCGAGTTTGATCGATGCCCCAGTGGTCTTTGCCTGCTCAGCCATCTTCTCAGCAAGGGCGGTTAGCTCCTTGCGGCGGCCTGAGCGGAATCCATCGATATCGAGCATTAGGCGGCTACGGTCGCCGGTAGCTGTCTGAACAGCAAGGCGGGTTAGCTCCTGGATTGCATCGAGGACTTCACCTTCCTGGCCGACTAAGTGGCGGAGTTTTCCACCGACGATGGCAAGGCTTGCGCGGTCGTTCTCCACGTCGATATCGATATCGCCATCTAGGTCTGCAATATCTAACAAACCTTCGAGGTAATCGGCTGCGATATCGCCCTCTTCTTCAAGGCGGGCAATTGTCTTTGGGGCCTTCTTTGTTGGCGTTCCCGCTTCCGCGGTCTCGTTTTCCAATACTTCTGTGGTCTCTTCGCTCATCTTCTCACTCCTTGTAGTTATGTAAAGTTATTTGGGTCTTTTGATAGTTTTTGTACTTAAATGTCCGCTTTACTTCTTCTTTTTCTTCTTTGGTTGCTTTCTCTGGCCTTTAACATCGCCGCTTTGATCGTCGCTATTTTCTGGATTGGTTCCATCGAGAACTGTTCCTGTTGAGCCCTTTGAACCCTCTTTATCTTTCGCTGCCTTCTTCTTTTGTAGCTCTTCGTAGGCAGGTGAACCTGGTGTTGGGTTTCGCTTAATTACATAGAACTGTTGTCCCCATGTCCAAAAGTTTGTTGTTGACCAGTAGATCAAAACTCCAACAGGGAAGTTAACGCCAGATACCGCGAAAATTACTGGAAATAAATACAACATGATTTTCTGCTGTTGCAACATCATATTGTTGCTGGAATCCATTTTTGGCATTCCTTTTACCATCAACTGACGTTGTGTTGTAAAAGTTGTAGCAGACATAATAAAAATTAAAATAACTGTAACGATCTTTACAGTTGTATCAGCTGAACCTAAGAAGCTCTGTGAAATCTTCGCTCCAAAAAATGTTGCTTGTGCTGCGCTATCTAAGTATTCACCTTTTAAGAATCCTCGTGCGATTGGCGCAGATACACCGGCATCAGTCTTTGCCGCAATTCCATTAAGAACTGTAAAGAGTGCGAAGAAGATTGGTGCTTGCGCCAAGATTGGAAAACATGATGCGAGTGGATTTGTCTTGTGCTCTTTATAGAGCTTCATCATCTCTTCAGATTGCTTTTGGCGATCATCTTTATACTTTGTTTGGATCGCCTTCATCTGTGGTTGTAGTGCAGTAAGTGCGCGCTGACTTTTAATCTGCTTAACAAATAGCGGGATCAAAATAATACGGATTAAAACAACAAGTCCGACGATCGAGAGCGCCCATGTAACTCCACTGTCGAAACCGAATATAGGTGAGAGTAAGTAGTGAATTCCGACAATAACTCCGGATACAAAGTTATAGAGGGGGTTTAAAATAAAGCCCATTAGTTAGCTCCTACGCTGGTTTTCT
>JAPLBI010000046.1 GCA_026392815.1 Actinomycetota bacterium | reverse complement strand
TAAAGCAGCGGGTATCCGAATCGATTTAGACGCCTCTGATGACCGAATGCAGAAGAAGATTCGCAATGCACAGATGCAAAAGGTTCCTTATATGTTGATCGCAGGTGAAGAAGATCAGCAAGCCGGCAAGGTTTCGATTCGCTATCGCAACGGTGAACAGAAGAACTCAATCGCGGTTGCAGATGCCATTGCGGAGATTCGCAGCGCGATTACAGATCGTAAACAGGTTTAAGTAATGCGCGAAGGCGACCAAGTGATTCCAGGCGGGGCAGGAATGCCCGATCGCTGGGAACGACTTTGGGCGCCGCATCGTATGGAGTATTTGAAGGGCGAAAATCGTCCGCTTGCGGGAAATCAAGTTACTTGCCCCTTCTGCGAAATTCCGAAGATGAGCGATGAAGAAGGCCTAGTTGTTGCGCGCGGAACAAGCGCTTATGTCGTTATGAATCTCTATCCGTATAACGCGGGCCACTTACTTATTTGTTCTTATCGCCATGTCGCCGATTTAACCGAACTTAGCCAGGACGAACGAAACGAAATCTTTGAGCTAAGCGCCCATGCCATGAAAACTCTACGTACGGTTTCAGCGCCAGCAGGTTTTAATCTTGGTATGAATCAAGGTGCGATATCAGGTGCCGGAGTTGCAGAACATATCCACCAACATATTGTTCCTCGCTGGTCTGGTGATGTTAACTTCATGCCGATCATTGGACAGACCAAGGTCTTGCCAGTTCTTTTAGCTCAAACACGTGCCGAGCTCGCGCAGGCTTGGTAGTTAACTTCTTACCGCTCTTGCTATAAAAGCGTTCACAATATCCAGACCGATTCCTTTGCTGATCACGACTGGAATTGCTGGAAAGAGTAAACCTGCCTCAAACGCGCTTTCTCCCGCATCTTCTACCGCTTCTAAATATTCACTTCTGAAGTCTGCAACCAGCTCTTTATGTTCCGGATCGCTATCTCTGCGAGAAGTGGGGATTTGTGAATAATCAATTATTTCGAGCGTTTCGAGATCAATCAGTGCGGATGGATTTCCTGCATCGTCATGGAGCACTAAGTACGGGGTTACTAGAGGATCGAAGACTCGATTAGCAAGTAATACCGCATCGTCGAAATCTGAATCGCTTCCCTCCAGTTCATTTACAACAACTAAACGTGGTAACTGGAAGTCAGAGAGAGTGGTCCAAAGATCAATCGTTTCTTGATCAATTCCGGCAGCGGGATTAATTGCAAAGATAGCTAGTTCACTCTCGGCTATTGGTTCATTGGAATGAACCGCACCGAAGAGTTCGGCTAGCGCTTTTGGTTGCGAGGAGACATGTCCATATATATGGATACGCGGACTAGCGCTATCTCTCTCTGAACTCACAGGCGTCAGAATAGGTGAAAATCCGCAGGTGAGCCTACGATGGACCTGATGTTAAGCGCCTCTTTAAAACCCGCGGTCACCCGCGCTATCAATCCGATCGCTCGCGGTGCCCTTGCTATTGGTTTAACTCCAAATGCAGTTACCTTTATCGGCGCACTTGGCCTTGTCACTTCGGCGCTCTATTTCTATCCCAAAGGCGATTTCTTTATCGGAACGCTCGTGATCTCCTTCTTTGCACTGAGCGATCTCTTTGACGGCGCCATGGCTCGTATCTCTCACAAGGGGGCAAGCGCTTGGGGCGGATTCTTAGATTCAACAATTGATCGAATTACAGATTCGGCGATTCTGGTTGGTTTAATACTTTACTTAGTAGGCGCTGATGACCCGCTAACTGCCGTTGTGATTGGCGCACTAGTTTTTGGCTCACTCGTTCCATACATCAGAGCCAAAGCCGAAAGTATGCAAATCTCGTGTTCTGGCGGAATCGCTGAGCGAACCGAACGGTTGATCATCTCCTTAACGGCGATTGGTCTGGAAGGTCTTGGAGTTCCATTCGCTCTAGCGATCGGTATCTGGCTTCTACTGATTCTCGCCGTAGTAACCGTCATCCAACGAATTTTGATTGTGAAGGCAGCGCTGTAACGCAATGAATTTTGATTTCGCAGTAGCAGGTGGGTATTTCGCTGGATGGCGCATAGTCCGAGGTTTACCAGAAAAATTGGCATATAAAACTTTTGAAAAAATCGGTCAGTATGCACTTTTGCGAAATGGAACAAGCGTGAAAAGACTGCGCTCTAACCTGTCACGAGTTTGCCCCACTTACTCTTCATCTGAGATGGACGAGCTGATGCGCAGTGCCATGAGTTCTTACATGCGTTATTGGTGTGACACATTTAGATCGCCAGATTGGTCACGTGAGCGAATTGCTGCAACAGTCACTGTTGACGGTGAAGATTTACTAACCACGCCAATGAAGAACGGAACTGGTGTAGTTGTTTCCCTTCCTCACGCAGGAAACTGGGATCATGCAGGCTCTTACTTCTGCGGAATGGGATTACCACTTGTTACCGTTGCAGAACGTTTAAAGCCGGAAGCGCTCTTCAATAAATTCTTGGAGTATCGCCAGAATATCGGGATGGAAGTTCTTTCACTTGATTCAAGATCAATCGTCACCCTTCTGCAAAGGGCGCGGGAAGGTCGGTTGATCGCCCTTGTTGCCGATCGCGATCTTTCTAAGAGCGGTGTGGATGTTTCATTCTTTGGACATCCTGCACGCATGCCCGCCGGCCCAGCACTTCTTGCAATCAGAACTGGCATCCCACTAATAACCGCATATGTTTCTTACACACCTACTGGAATTCACATCGTTTTCACTTCAGTTGAGATCCCAACAACGGGAAGTGAAGAAGAAAGAGTTTCTCAAGTAGTTCAGCGTTGCGCTGACCTCTTTGCAAGAGGAATCGCATCATCACCACAAGATTGGCATATGTTGCAGCGAATCTGGATTGATGGAGATTTCCAGGAGCGAAGCGCATGAACCAGAAAAAATTACGGATCGGATTAGTTTGTCCATACGGTTGGGATACACCGGGTGGCGTACAGAGCCATGTTCGCGATCTTGCCGAGTATCTGATTGCCAAAGGCCATTACGTATCCGTTTTAGCACCAGTTGTTGATGAAGAGAAGGCTCCTGAATATGTAACAAGTGCGGGAAAACCTATAGCCATTCCATATAACGGAGCCGTGGCGCGCCTGCTCTTTGGTCCAATCGCATTTGCCAGAGTGCGCCAGTGGATTAGCAATGGAAAATTTGATCTTTTACATTTACACGAACCAGCGATTCCATCAATTTCGTTATTAGCTTGCTGGGCTGCCGAAGGACCGATGGTGGGAACATTTCATGCCGCCGCAAAACGTCAGAAGGCGATCTTTGCAATCGGACCAATCCTTGAGCCGGTTATTGAAAAGTTAACGGCGCGAATCGCAGTAAGTGAAGCCGCTCGTTCCACTCTGACCGAGCACCTAGAAACTGACGCGGTTGTGATTCCAAACGGTATTTATGCTGATCGATATCGCGACGGCGAAGTGGTTGAGAAATGGAGCGGTAACACAATTGGATTTATTGGCCGCTATGAAGAGCCGCGCAAAGGTTTGCCTGTACTACTTGAAGCGCTGCCAATAATCGCGCGTTTTGCGCCTGATGTAAGGGTATTAGTCGCAGGGCCTGGAGAGAGTAAAGAGGTAATAGAAAGCATTGATCCTCAATTACGAAGCCGCTTCGAATTTCTTGGCAGAATCTCTGAGAAAGAGAAAGCTGATTTTCTCTCATCAGTTGCTATTTATGTAGCGCCAAATACTGGAGGAGAATCCTTCGGAATAATTCTGGCCGAGGCGTTAGCTGGGGGAGCGGCGGTACTTGCCAGCGATATCCCAGCTTTTGATTCACTTCTTGGCCATGGAGAATTTGGTGCGCTCTTTAAGTCAGAAGATCCCCGGGATCTGGCGCGCGTTGCAATAGATCTGCTGCGCGACAGCGACAAACGCAGAGCACTTGCTAAGCGAGGCAAAGAGTACGCACAACGCTTTGATTGGGATGTTGTCGCTGAAGATATTTATTCGATCTACGAAATGGCTCTTGTGGGAAGTTCTGGGGTAACTCTTTCTTCAGAAAATCGTGCCTGGAATCGCTTCCTAGGAAGAGAAGGAAGTTAAATGGAAAAGTATTTCTTTATTGCCTTCATCATTATCTTTGCAATTTGGTATCTTTCATATTCGGCAACGAGGTTAGATCGTCTTCATAATCGCGTTGAAACCAGTTGGGCAAATCTTGATGGCCTACTACAACGTCGCGCAGCAGTCGCTTTAGAGATTGCTAAGAGTGAGATCGCTGATCCTGCTTCTTCACTTCTGTTGACTGCAGCTGCGCACCAAGCGCGAGATGCGCAAATGCGCGCACGTTCGCAAGCCGAAAGTGGACTATCTGGCGCGCTTGGCCTCTTATTGCATGATGGTCATTTGGTTAGTGGCTCAATCGAAAAGGATTTGTTGAGAGAGTTAAGTGAGTTAACCGACAAGATTCGCGTCGCAATCGCTCTACATGTTGATGCTGTCAATCGCACGCAAATGGTGCGACGTAAGCCAGTCTTTAGGATATTTCGTTTAGCTGGACGGGCACCACTTCCCGTGACCTACGAGTTCGAAGCCGATGTTCTTTAAAAAGTTTGTAATCTCGTTAATTGGAGTTGGCTCAGTAGTTATTGTTGGGTTGAGTATTATTTCCCCGGATCAGTTTTCAAAGTTGGGCGAGATCGAAAACGTCTTTAAGGATCCAGAGCCGGTTAACTCATTAAGTGGACGCATCGGGATTGATGGACCGATCTTGGTCGTAAAGATCGATGACACTCGGGCGGCACACCCACAGGCAGGTTTGGAAGATGCGGATGTGGTTTACATCGAACAAGTGGAAGGCGGTCTCACCAGAATCGCAGCAGTCTTCTCCTCTAAAATTCCAGCAGTTATCGGACCTGTTAGAAGTGCCCGCATCTCAGATATAGAAATTCTTGAACAGTTTGGCCGCGTTGCCTTTGCTTACAGCGGAGCGCAGAAGAAGTTGTTAACAGTTATCGCGGCTGCAAACTTAGAGAACTTGGGAGCACAGCGCCAGTCGCGGGAAATCTATTCAAACGATCCGCTTCGTAGCGCACCAACGGCGATGATGTTGCAGGCGCAGGCTTTGATGCAAAAAGTTAAGGAACAGCAACTTCCTGTCGCAATCTCAAAGAGCGCTGGATGGAACTTCGCAGAATCCTTCGATACTGGAACTGCGATCGTCTCAGCAAAAGTTTCCTGGCCCGCAAATTCATACGATGCGGTCTGGTCGTCAACTGAGAAGCGTTGGCTGCTTTCACATAGCGGAGTAGCAAATCTTGCAGCAAACGGAACGCATTTAGGTGCCAGCACATTCGTGATTCAAATCGTTTCAATCACGCCATCCGAATATGGAGATAAGTTCGGCGGAGTGACGCCATTTACTGCAACTGTTGGCTCTGGACGTGGTTACATTCTTCGTGATGGAAAATACATCGCCGCTCTTTGGGAACGAGCAACACCGGATGTGGGAACTTCTTGGAAAACCACTTCTGGAGAAGAAATACCCTTCGCAGCGGGGCAAATTTGGATCGCGCTAACCGATAAGGAACCTGTATTTACGCCTATTCCATCGAAAAGCCCAGCGGATGCGCCATCTGCCACAGCAAAGTAGTATTAAGCCCTTCACTATTTTTAAGAAAATTATTTAGGGAGTTAGCGATGTCGGAAGCAGTCGGAACAGCTCGCGTCAAGCGCGGTATGGCAGAAATGCTTAAGGGTGGCGTGATCATGGATGTCGTCAACGTTGAGCAGGCCAAGATCGCTCAAGATGCTGGCGCATGTGCTGTCATGGCGCTCGAGCGAGTTCCCGCAGATATTCGTGCCCAAGGTGGCGTCGCACGTATGTCAGATCCAGACATGATCGAAAAGATTAAGGCTGCGGTAACAATTCCCGTTATGGCTAAGGCTCGTATCGGTCACTTCGTCGAAGCGCGCATTCTCGAATCTCTGGGCGTCGATTACATAGATGAGTCAGAAGTTTTAACTCCAGCAGATTTTGAAAACCATATTGATAAGTGGGATTTCAAGGTTCCTTTTGTATGTGGTGCAACCAACTTAGGTGAAGCGCTCCGTCGCATCAACGAAGGCGCGGCAATGATTCGCTCGAAGGGCGAAGCAGGTACTGGAGACGTTTCCAACGCCATGATGCATATGCGCAAGATCGGTGCAGAAATCCGTCGCCTATCTTCAATGCGCGAAGATGAACTCTATGTTGCCGCTAAAGAGCTACAGGCTCCATACGCACTTGTTAAGGAAGTAGCCGAGACTGGAAAACTTCCAGTTGTTCTCTTTACTGCAGGTGGTATCGCAACTCCTGCTGATGCAGCCTTGATGATGCAGATGGGCGCTGATGGAGTATTTATCGGCTCAGGAATCTTTAAGTCAGGCGATCCCGCAACGCGCGCAGCAGCTTGCGTTAAAGCCACGACATTCTTCGAAGATGCCAAAGTTATTGCCGATGCCTCACGTGGCCTTGGTGAAGCGATGGTGGGAATCAACGTTGCTGATCTTCCTGCGCCACACCGCTTAGCTGATCGCGGTTGGTAGTTCATTAGAAAATGAAGATTGGCGTTCTTGCTCTACAAGGTGATTTTCGCGAACACCTAGTTGCAGCAAAGAGCGCCGGCCACGCTGCACTCACAGTGCGTCGCCCGGAAGAACTTGCCGAAGTTGATGCGTTAATTCTTCCTGGGGGAGAATCAACAACGATTGCCCATCTTGCAGCGACCTTTAACCTGATGGAACCGATTAGAGACAGAATCAAATCGGGTATGCCGGTCTACGGATCTTGCGCGGGAATGATTCTTTTAGCCGATCGAATTATTGATGGATCAGATGGCCAAGAAACTTTCGGTGGCATTGATATGACAGTGCGACGAAATGCCTTTGGTCGCCAAGTTGATTCTTTTGAAAGCGATCTTGATTTTCAAGGCGTTAATCTTCACGCGGTCTTCATTCGTGCGCCGTGGGTTGAAGAAATAGGCGCATCGGTTGAGGTCCTAGCATCAGTGAAAACTGCGCAGGGATCGCACGCGGTAGCCGTTCGACAAGGAAGGCTCTTGGCAACCTCATTCCATCCCGAGTTAACTGGAGATTTACGCGTACATCGCTACTTCTTTGATCAAGTCTGTACCGGCGCGATAAAGTAAGCGAAGTGAATTACGCGGTTTAGATACCGCTCAACGAGAGTGAAAGTTTGAGGTTACGCCATGTCAGGCCATTCCAAATGGGCAACGACAAAGCATAAGAAAGCGGTAATCGATAGCCGCCGTGCAAAGAACTTTGCAAAACTGATTAAAGCAATTGAAGTTGCATCGCGTAATGGTGGGCCAGATGTTGATGGCAATCCAACTCTCTTCGACGCAATTGCAAAGGCGAAGAAAAACTCGATGCCTGCCGATAACATCGAAAGAGCGGTAAAGCGTGGCGCTGGACTCGAATCTGGTGGATCTGACTGGCAGACAATTATGTACGAAGGTTATGGTCCAAATGGCGTTGCGATCATGATCGAATGTTTATCAGATAACCGAAATCGTGCTGCTTCGGAAGTTCGCGTAGCTGTTACTCGCAACGGTGGTTCGATGGCAGATCCAGGATCTGTTTCCTATCTCTTTAATCGCAAAGGTGTAATCATCATTGCCAAGGCGGAGTCGGTAACGGAAGAGAAAATTCTTGAATCTGTACTTGAAGCCGGTGCCGAGGAAGTTAACGATTTAGGCGAATCTTTTGAAGTGGTCTGCGAGGCTAGCGACCTTGTCGCGGTTCGCACAGCGTTGCAGAACTCTGGCCTTGATTACGAATCTGCGGATTCATCATTCTTGCCATCGATGTCTATTCCCTTGGATGCAGAAGGTGCCACCAAGGTCTTTGAACTCATTGACGCCATTGAAGAGTTAGATGATGTGCAGAATGTTTACAGCAACTTTGATGTCTCCGACGAAGTTATGGCGAGCCTTTCCTAGCTCTTTGCGGACTCGGACATAGGCTTTGAAGTTATGAGCCAAGCAACGCTGAGAGTTTTGGGTATCGACCCAGGCCTTACGCGCTGCGGCATTGGTGTAATTGAAGGTCTACCCGGATCACCACTTAAGTTAATTAGTGTGGGAGTCATCAAGACTCCCAGCGATAACCCGCTAGAACAACGTCTCTTGCAACTCGAGGAAGAGATCACCAATTGGGTCAGCAAATATCAACCTGATCGCATCGCAGTTGAGAGAGTCTTCTCCCAGCACAATGTTCGTACCGTGATGGGCACCGGACAAGCCGCGGGCATTGCACTACTAGTTGCTGCAAGAGCAGGTATTCCAGTTGTCATGCACACACCGAGTGAAGTTAAAGCTGCAGTAACTGGTTCAGGTCGCGCAAATAAAGTCCAAGTCGCTGAGATGGTTAAAAGATTGCTTTCCTTAACCGAGATACCTAAACCGGTTGATAGCACCGATGCTTTGGCGTTGGCGATCTGCCACATTTGGCGTGGTGGTGGCAACAGCAAAATTGCATCTGCGCTGGCTGCTGAAAAATCACGGCTAGCCAAGTTGGTTCGCAAATGATTTCACTTGTTAACGGCGTTGTCCGATCCATTTCAATAGATAAAACGATCGTCGAAGTCGGCGGAGTCGGTTTATCTCTTGCGGTTACGCAGAAGACATCTGCCCAGTTGAATATTGGCGTTCAAGTGCAGTTGTTTACCACGCTGGTAGTTCGCGAAGATGCGTTAACGCTTTATGGATTTCTAGAAGATGGAGATCGCGCTCTCTTTGAGCTAGTCCAGACAGTTAGTGGAATTGGTCCAAAGGTGGCGCTCTCCATTGTTTCGGCGCTCTCACCATCGCAATTAGCCATTGCTGTAGCCCAAGAAGATATTTCGGCGATCGAGAAGGTGCCGGGCATAGGTCGAAAAGGTGCGCAACGTTTGATTCTTGAGTTAAAGGGCAAGTTAACTGATTTTGGAACTTCATCAAAGAGCGATCGCCATCAACCTGTCTGGCGCGAACAGTTAACTAGCGCATTAGTCTCGCTCGGTTTTAACGCCAAGGATTCAGATGCTGCGATATCTAGCGTCGTTGCGCGTTTATCTGAAGACGGAATCGATGCGCAAACCCTCGAACTTTCTGATCTTTTAAAGCGCGCGCTCTCGCAAGGTGGGCGTTAAAGTGGCTAACGATATGAGCGATGATCGTTTAGTTGCGCCAGAATTTAGTCAGGATGACTCAGCTGCCGAACATGCGCTACGTCCAAAGACTCTCGATGATTTCATTGGGCAACATCGTGTTCGAGATCAGATAGATGTCTTGTTATCAGCAGCGCGTTCACGCGGCTCTGCAGCCGATCACATCTTGCTTAGCGGTCCGCCCGGTCTAGGAAAGACAACTCTGGCTTTGATCTTGGCGAGCGAGATGCAAACGCCGATTCGAATTACCAGCGGCCCTGCAATCACTCATGCTGGAGATTTAGCAGCGATTTTATCTTCACTAGTTGAGGGAGAAATTCTCTTCTTAGATGAGATTCATCGTTTGCCAAGACCTGCCGAAGAACTTCTCTATCTTGCAATGGAAGATTTCCGAGTTGACGTTGTTGTTGGTAAAGGTCCGGGAGCAACTGCGATTCCCTTGCAACTGCCGCGCTTCACACTAGTTGGAGCAACTACTCGCGCAGGTTTACTTCCAAGTCCACTAAGAGATCGCTTCGGATTTACTGCACATCTTGATTTCTATGAGGCATCGGAACTCGCTGAAGTTATTCGTCGCAGCGCCGCTTTACTGCAGCTGACAATTGAAGAAGAGGCAGTACTTGAAGTTGCCGGCAGGTCTCGCGGCACACCACGTATCGCCAATCGTTTATTGCGTCGTGTCCGCGACTATGCCCAAGTACGTTCAAGTGGTGGAGCCAGCGCTAAAGCTGCAAATGCCCTCACTCACTCAGATGCGATGGCAGCGCTTGAAATGTATGAGGTTGATGAGAAAGGTTTAGATCGGTTAGATCGCTCAGTTCTTACAGCGCTCATCGAGCGATTTAATGGGGGACCGGTAGGTCTTTCAACGCTGGCGATTGCGGTGGGAGAAGAGACGGAAACGGTCGAAGCCGTGGCTGAACCTTTCTTGGTTAGAAATGGATTTATGGCTCGAACTCCGCGGGGTCGTATCGCCACCGAACTCGGATGGCGCCATTTAGGGAGAACCCCTCCTGCTGGGATTGCAACCCTTTTCGACACGCCCGCGCCCAACGCATAGACTCTGCTCTTATGTCCACACCAAATAAAACTGTGAAGAGCCCTGCCCGCTCTGGCCGCGCTCTTTTGATTCTGGCGCTCATTATCTTCGGTCTACTTGCAACCACCTTTATCCAAGGTGTTTCATCGGTGAAGCTAGGCCTCGATCTTCGTGGCGGAACCAGCGTGACGCTGCAACCCCGAGCATCAAATGACTCCAACAAGGTTACTTCTGAGGCGATTGATCAAGCAGTCTCAATTATTCGCCAACGCGTAGACTCAATTGGCGTAGCAGAAAGTGAAGTTACCGCTCAAGGAAGCGGAACTAATCGACAGATCGTAATCTCTGTTCCAGGAGATAGCGGACGTCGTGTTGTGGATCTGGTTGGACAAACTGCAGAGCTACGTTTTCGTCAGGTACTAGCAGAAGGTTCTGGCGTATCAAATCCTGCTGACACTTCAACTGCTGCAACACCTGCAGCCGGTGTTAACGCTGATCTCAATGCGAAGTACGCGGCACTTGACTGTACCGATCCTGCTAGTCGTGAAGGTACTGGCGCTGATAGTCCGGCCGACACAATTGTTTCTTGTTCACGCGATGGTGGTGCAAAGTACATTCTCGCTCCAGCCGAAGTTCTCGGAACTCAAGTCTCTTCTGCGGAGGCTGGATATGACCCATCTCAAGGCCTTGCTTGGTTTGTTTCTCTAACCTTCAATGGCGATGGCACAAAGGCATTTGGTGCGCTAACTAACCGCGTAACTTCGCTGCAATCACCTCTCAATCAAGTTGCGATTGTTCTCGATGGTTTAGTTGTTTCCGCACCAAGAATTAATGAAGCGATTCCATCAGGAAATGCTCAGATCACTGGGTCTTTCTCACAAGTTGAAGCGCAAGATCTGGCAAACGTTCTTAAATACGGAGCGTTGCCGTTGGCATTCGACCGCGGTGAGGTGCAACAAGTATCACCAACTCTGGGCGCTGACCAGTTAAGCGCTGGCCTTTTGGCTGGTGCGTTGGGTCTTGGTTTAGTTCTTATCTATTCACTTCTTTACTATCGCGGACTTGGACTCGTAGTAGTTGGTTCACTTGCGCTAGCAGCTGCAATTGTTTACCTGCTCTTCCTGGTACTCGGTGAAACTATTGGATTTACTCTCACCTTGGCAGGTATCGCAGGTGCCATTGTGGCAATCGGTGTTACCGCAGACTCATTTATCGTCTTCTTCGAACGTATCCGCGATGAAGCGCGTGAAGGCCGTTCAATCCGCTCGGCAGTTGAAAGTGGTTGGGCTAAGGCGCGCCACACGATCTTGGTTGCAGATGCTGTTTCTCTGATTGCGGCTGCTTTGCTCTACTTCTTCGCAGTTGGTGGAGTACGTGGCTTTGCTTTCACTCTAGGTCTCACAACATTGGTCGATTTAATTATCGTCTTCTTCTTCACCAAGCCAATGGTGAGCATCTTGGCCGGAGTTAAATTCTTCTCTTCCGGTCATCCGCTTTCGGGGCTATCGCCTAAGAGCATCGGTATGAAGAATTATAGAACTGCATCAATCACAGCTGATTCAACCAAAACTGTATCTACCCAGTCTGTTTCAACATTGGAGGCATAAGCCATGGTAAAACTCTCAGGTCTTGGTGGTCGTCTTTACTCTGGCGAAACTTCATTTAACATCGTTGGCAATCGCCGTCGTTGGTACTCAATTTCAGCAATTTTCATCTTGCTATCAATAGGTGCTCTCTTGATTCAAGGTCTCCACCTTGGAATCGAGTTTAAGGGTGGTTCTTCTTACACAGTAAATAAAGCGGGTACTACTGTCGAACAAGCTCGCGCCGCAGTTGCAGATGTTGATATTCCAGGAGAAATCATTGTTCAGAAGATCGGTGATGACAAAGTTAAGGTTCAGACCGGCGCGCTTTCTGCGGCACAGTCAGCGGCAGTAGAAAAAGCTTTGACTATCGCCTTTAACGTGCCGCTTGAATCTATCGATACTCAGTTGATCGGTCCTTCATGGGGTAAGGAAATTACCAAGAAGGCGCTCTACGGACTTATCGCATTCTTAATCGTAATCATGATCTTCTTGACGATGATCTTCGAACCTAAGATGGCAGTTTCTGCGATCGTGGCCGTTGTTCACGACGTCTTTATTACAGTTGGAATCTATGCACTCGTCGGGTTCGATGTTACCCCCGCAACTGTGATCGGATTCTTAACGATCCTTGGTTATTCGCTCGCAATCCTCTTTGTAGGTGCAGGATTACTTGGCGCCGGAACCCTCAAGGATCTATCACTTGCTCTGTTTATCGGACTTGCAGTTGGTACTTACTCTTCAATATTTATCGCTCCACCATTCCTGGCTTCACTTCGCGAGAAGGAACCAGCGATGCAGGCACTTGCAAAGCGAGTTGCTTCGCGCGGGGGAGCAGAACCAGTAGCAGTTTCATCGTCTGCAAATAACGAGAGAGCGGCGATACGCCCAAGCGTTGGTCGCGGACCTCGCAATCAACCAAAGCGCAAGGGTCGCAAGTAAGGCGCAGCCTTTGAACGCTCTAGTTGCACCATTACTAGCAACACTTAAGGAGAGCCACCCAACAAGTCGGCTCTCTGAAGTTGAGCGCGCTTTTGAAATCGCAAAGCAGGCCCATGTAGGGCAGATGCGTAAATCCGGTGAGGAGTACATAACTCATCCCGTTGCGGTTTCGCAGATTCTGGCTGAACTTGGATTAAATGACACAACAATAATTGCCTCACTTCTGCACGACACCGTTGAAGATACTCCTTACTCGCTCACTCAATTGCGTTCTGATTTCGGCGACGAGATCGCCAACTTAGTCGATGGTGTAACCAAGTTAGATAAGTTGACTTACGGTCCAACTGCTGAGGCTGAAACGGTTCGCAAGATGGTCGTTGCCATGTCGCGCGACATTCGAGTTCTGGTGATAAAACTTGCAGATCGATTACATAATGCGCGCAC
This sequence comes from Actinomycetota bacterium, assembly GCA_026392815.1. Taxonomy (GTDB): domain Bacteria; phylum Actinomycetota; class Actinomycetes; order Nanopelagicales; family Nanopelagicaceae; genus Planktophila. Next base: position 507 of record JAPLBI010000046.1, on the reverse strand, counting down.
TTGGAAGTTTGTTAGCACTGAGAGCGCTGAGCGAAAAGCACGTGAAACTTTAGATATCTATGCCCCTCTAGCGCATCGCTTGGGCATGAATGCAATCAAATGGGAGCTCGAAGATCTCTCCTTCGAGGTTTTGGAACCTAAGAAGTTTGAAGAGATTTCGCGGTTAGTTGCGGAGCGTTCACCATCACGCGATGCGCTGTCGCAAGAGGTAATTGATGCGGTGCAAAGTGATTTAGATCGAGATTCAATAACAGCCACCGTTACGGGGCGCAAAAAACATTATTTCAGCGTCTATCAAAAGATGGTGGTGCGAGGACGTGATTTCAACGATATCTATGACTTAGTTGGCATTCGTGTCTTGGTAAATGATGTAAAGGATTGCTACGCAGTGCTTGGTTCGATTCACGCTCGCTGGTCGCCTGTGCCAGGACGATTTAAAGATTACATCGCGATGCCGAAATTCAATCTCTACCAATCGCTTCATACAACGGTGATTGGGCCAAATGG
>JAPLBI010000202.1 GCA_026392815.1 Actinomycetota bacterium | reverse complement strand
TTAAAAGTATTAACCCCAGGAAAAGTTTCGATGATTTGTTCGATTTCATTTGGATCATTTAGCGCAGGAATAGTTCCATTTACTTTTACTTTGCTCCGCTTGAGTTCTGGCCAAGGCTTGGTTGCGGCTTCAATTGCAGATTGCAGCCAGGGGACACATTCATTTGGTTGGTATTCCAGAAATGGTGAAAACTCTCCCCATCCAGCGACGCCTTTAATGAGCGCTACTTCGCGAGTATTTATCCCGCGGAAGTTTGTCTTAGTAGGTAGCGCAACAACGCGCATTGTGGAGAAGAGTTCTTGCGACATATTTAGGGACGCTTGGGAAACTTTCCAAAATCTGGAGCGCGCTTTTCCTTGTAAGCATCGCGACCTTCTTGGCCTTCTTCGCTTAAGTAAAAGAGCAGGGTGGCATCACCAGCAAGTTGTTGAATTCCGGCAAGGCCATCATCGGCTGCGTTCATAGAAGATTTCAGCAAACGAAGTGCAAGTGGAGAATTGCGCAGCATCTCTCGGCACCAAGAAACTGTTTCAGCTTCAAGTTCTTTAAGTGGAACAACAGTATTAACAAGTCCCATGGCGAGCGCTTCTTGCGCATCGTATTGACGAGTCATAAACCAAATTTCGCGCGCCTTCTTCTGTCCAACGCTTGCAGCAAGTAAACCTGATCCATATCCACCATCGAATGAACCAACCATTGGGCCGGTCTGGCCAAACTTGGCGTTATCTGCCGCGATTGTTAAATCACAAACTACGTGCAGAACATGTCCGCCGCCGATTGCCCAACCAGCGACCATGGCAACAACTGGCTTAGGCGTGCGACGAATCTGAATTTGTAGATCTAAAACATTTAAGCGGCCAATACCTTTTTGCGCCAAGGGATCTTCGCCGAGATATCCATCATCTCCGCGCACGCTGATATCTCCGCCAGAACAGAAAGCTTCATCGCCAGTGCCGGTAAAGATGATTACGCCGACATCTGAGTTATCGCGCGCGAGTGAGAATGCTTCTTGTAATTCAATAATTGTTTGGGGGCGAAATGCGTTGCGCACCTCTGGTCGATTGATCGCGATCTTGGCCATTCCGTCGCCTACTTGATAGGTGATATCGGTAAATTTCTCTCCACCCGCGCCAGTTGCCCACGCAGGGATAGAACGGTTACCAAATTCACGCTTGATCGGCTTGCTCACGATTCCTCCATCTTCGACTTCGAGCGATAGCCTACGCGTGCAATGGAGCAGACGTCACAACGAGAGATTCGTGCGATAGATCCCACGTGGGACCTCGCCGAGTTAATGGCGCGCCTTGCCAAAGCCCTTATTGGAGATGGTTCGGCCCTGGCCCTTGGTCCAGTGTCAGTCGCCGGCGCCCCAGATCGCGTGGCGCTAGTAGTCAATACCAGCGGATCAACTGGGATAGCTAAAGAAGTTGGATTATCGGCCAGCGCACTTTTAGAGAGCGCCAAGAGTGCAAATAAATATGTTGGTGCAAAGCCAGGTCAGATCTGGTCGTTATTGCTGCCGTTAACTCATATCGCGGGCATTAACGTTTTAGTTAGAAGTTTAGAACTTGGAACGCTGCCAATTGATGCGCGCGAAGTTACTGGCAAATACCCGTTCGCTGATTTCACTGCGGTTGTACCGACTCAACTATTTCGTGCGCTAAATGGCGATAGCGATCTGTTGGAACATTTGATTTCTGCACAAGCGGTATTGGTTGGAGGCGCGGCACTTTCTGCAGAACTGCGTGAAGCTTCACATAACGCAGGTATCAAGGTTATCGAAACTTACGGAATGACCGAAACCTCAGGTGGATGCATTTACAACGGAACACCGCTTGACGGAACCGAATTTGAAATTGACGATCTTGGAGTTATTTCAATATCTTGCAAATCGCTAGCCACAACTTATCTAAATGATCCAAAATCTTGGGATGAGAAGATCCGTAATGGCTACTTTGTCACAACTGATCTTGGATATATCGAAGATGGAAAACTTGTAGTCACCGGTAGAAGCGATGATCTGATTATCTCTGGTGGCGAAAATATCTCGCTAGCTGAAGTCGAAAGAATTGTTTCGACAACTTTCTCCGGAATCGATTGTGCAGCATTTGCAGTATCTGATCCACAATGGGGTCAATCACTTCAATTGGCAATTGCTGGCGATGTTAAGCCAGAGCAATCTGCGATAAATGAATATCTCTCTTCACAAATCTCAAAAGCGGCAAAGGTGAAGAATTTCTTATATTTAAGCCAACTCCCCCGTACCGCACTCGGCAAAATTGATCGCCGTAAACTTGCCGAATTAGCGACTGAGGCAAACCATGGCTAATAAATGGATCCTCGGTGCGCGCCCGCGCACACTTGCTGCGGCTATTGCTCCGGTATTAGTTGCTACCGCATTTGCAGGAAGTGACTGGAAACCCGTCCCTGCAGCACTCGCACTCTTAGTTAGTTTGTCGCTGCAAATCGGCGTTAATTACGCAAATGATTATTCAGATGGAATCCGCGGCACCGATGATTCACGCATTGGTCCGATCCGATTAACAGCAACTGGTCTAGCAAGTGCAAAATCTGTGAAGAACGCAGCGTTTATCTCCTTCTTCGTTGCCGCTATCGCTGGCTTGGTTCTCGCGCTGCAAACTTCCTGGTGATTTGTGTTCTTCGGGATTGTTGCAACGGTCGGAAGTTACTACGTACAGACCGAAGAGTTGAATTTGCAGATATTTATCGTGGCAGTTCCGATGGGTGCTCTGGCATGTGCCATCCTGGCAATTAACAACTTAAGAGATCGTGGCCAAGATGAATTAGTTGGAAAGCGCACGATGGCGGTGCGGCTGGGAGATAAAGGTGCGCGTGCTCTTTACATATCGCTACTAGTTTCGGCCCACCTCTTTGCTCTGCTTACCTTCGAGCCTTTTGCTTTACTTACTTTGTTAGCGCTACCTCTCAGCGTATCTCTGGCACGTTCGGTCTGGGCTGGGACAAGTGGCGCAGCGCTGATTCCACTTCTGGCAAAGACTGGCAAGTTACAGATGCTCTTTGCCGCCCTATTTGCACTCGGCCTAGTCCTCTAACTTTCGCTAGACTCTGCCCATGCTCAGATTTCAAGCGCTCTTTGTTATCGCATCTCTTGCCTTAACCCTTTACTCGTTTATTGATTGCGCAAAACGAGATGAGTCGCTAATTCAGAAACTTCCTAAATGGGGTTGGCTGCTAATTATTTTGTTCTTCTCAGCTTTTGGATCAATTGCTTATCTATTTATTGGTCGCACCCGCAGAGATAAAGGTCCTCGTCCACCAAAGCGCAGAATCTTGCCTCCGGATGATGACCCAGATTTCTTACGTCGCCTTTAGTTTTTAACCTTTAAAGGCCGCTGTATGTGTGCTTTCCAGTTCCCCATACATTTACATATACATAGTTAAATAGAAATGTTGAGCCTGCAAATAAGCAGAGCCACGCAGCGCGACGTCCACGCCAGCCAACTGTCACGCGCGCATGAAGATATGCAGCGTAGGCAACCCAAGTAATAAAGGCCCAAGTCTCTTTTGGATCCCAACCCCAGTAACGACCCCATGCGCTCTCTGCCCAAATTGCACCCGCGATTACCGAGAAGGTCCAAAGTGGAAAGACAAATGCAACGAGTCGATAAGAGAGTTGATCCAAAGTCTCTAATTCAGGAAGACGTTTCGCCCAAGGTTTACGTCCACCGCGTTTCTCCATTGAATCTAAGTAAAGAAATGCTCCTGCAATTACATTGGCTAACAAGAAGACGCCACCAGAAATGATTGCGGCAACGACATGGATAACTAACCAAGTAGATTTCAGTGCTGGTACTAAAGGTGCGCTGTCGCGATAAAGCAAAGTAATTGCAGTACCGAGCGTCAACAAGACTGCAATTGAAACAAAGAGCCCAAGCCAGCGTAGATCGTGTTTACGTAAAGCGATTAGATATGCGCCGGTAAATGCCAGCGCACCGGTGATTGAGAATTCATACATATTTCCCCATGGGACATGGCCATTGGAAATACCACGCGCAATTACACCAGCGAGCAATAAGAGAAACCCTAAAACCATCATCGCAGTTGCAATTCGCGCTGCACGTTCGGTTCGTGTGTAATCAAAAGTTCTAGTTAAAGTATTTCCTGTCGCGCTATCAGCAAGCTCTGGTGAGCGAACTGCCCAAGCAGTCTCGAAGGCATGGGCTAAGAAAGAGAGCGCAAAAACTGCCATCGCTGAATAAATTGAGTAATTAGAGATATATGCCCAAGTTGTTTGCATTACTTCTCATCTCTCATGTGCGCGGTTAATGAAGCGATCTCTTCTTCAAGTCCAGGTGCACCATTCTTGGCTAGCCCTGCTACTTCCACAACTCCAGATGATGTGATCCTTATCCAAATACGGCGGCGTCTTCCGAAGAGCGATGCGAGGAGTCCAAGAATTGCTGCAATAGCGCCATAGAGCGCATATCCCTTTCCGGGATCGTTAACTATTTGCAGGTTTATCCAAGGTACAAAAGTTTCAAAGGTGATGGAGCCAGCGCTGAAATTGAAGGTTTCACCAGGCTTGAGCGAATCAAGTGCGATCCGCGACATCTCTGAAGTATCAATGCGATAGACAGACTGTGGAATTCCTGAATCTAAACCGAGGTCACCTTCCCAAATTGAAAATAGAAGTCTGGGATCTAGCGCTTCTGGAAAGAGTGAGATTCCGCCATCGACTGCCGAACGTGAATAAGTAGGTAAGAAACTTGCGACAAATCCAATTTGCGGACGTGCATCAGGAACTTTTATCGAACCAATTGATTTTAGATTTCCATCTTGCGGTAAGAAAGGAACCGGACCTTGAAAGACAACAAAGCCAGCAGTATCTCTAACTGTAACAATTGGTGAGTAACCATTGGCCTGCAAATAGACGCGTGTATTTCCAAATGTGAGCGGGCTATTAACCTTCAAAGCCTTCTCTTCAGAAACTTTTTCTCCAGGATTTGTTACCCGAACAGTTGCGGTGTAATCCCTTGGTGCGCTGGTAATTGGATCGTACTTTGCTTGGAAATCTTCAACTTCAATAATGAACGGATCAATTACATCTTCATTTACTAACTTTCCAAATGACAAGGTGTCGTAGGAAGTAGGAACGCTAATGAACCGCTCACCTTTATTTACGATCGCTTCGCCACGCATTCCGAAGAGTGATCCAACGCTGACGCCAACTAAAATCAAGATAAGTGAGAGGTGAAATAAGAGGTTTCCAGTTTCGCGCAGGTAACCCTTTTCGGCAGAAACTGCGCCATCTTCGTAGCGAATTCGAAAACGCTTACGCTTTAACCAGGCAGCGCCCTTATCGAAATTAGCTTTATCGCCGCCAAAAGAAGTGAAGAACTCCATGCGAGAAAGATTCTTTGGAGTTGCAGGGGGCACGGCGCGCATCGCTTTGAAATGCTCAACCGATCTAGGTAGAACACAACCGATGAGAGAGATGAAGAGCAGAATATAAATAGCACTAAACCAAGGTGATGAATAAACCTCAAAACCAGAGAAGCGATCAATCCAGCGAGCTAACTGCGGATCATCAATAAAGTATTGCCGTACCGCCATTGGGTTTTGACTGCGCTGCGGCACGAGCGAGCCTGGAATCGCAGCAACTCCCAACAACATCAAGAGAATTAGCGCGGTGCGCATACTTGTTAGTTGGCGCCAAGCAAAGCGCGCTAAACCACCTGCCCCTAACTCGGGAACTTCTACTTGGCTACTCATTAGATCACCGGCGCAAAATCTGAAATTACCGAGCGAAGTGAAGCCATCAAATCAGACCAGAGTCCAAGTAATTGCGCGATTCCGATCAGAATCAAAATCACTCCACCGATCTTCGAAATCAAATCACCGCGTTTTACTAAGAACTTCCGTAACTTCTCGGATTTATCTAGAAAGAGTCCGGTTGCGATAAATGGTGCACCTAAACCGATGCAATATCCAAGAGATAAAATTGCTCCACGTGCTGCACTTGATTCTTGAAAAGCCAGAGTTTGTACCGTTGCTAGCGCCGGTCCGATACATGGAGTCCAGCCGATTCCGAAGAGAAATCCCAGAAGCGGTGCGCCAACTAGCCCGCCAGTTGTAGAGATACGGGGATGAAAAGTTGGTGCCATTGGAAAGATACCCATAAAGAGCAGACCCAAGAGAATTGTTAAGCCGCCAAGAATTCGAGTTATCAACTCTTCTCGCGCAAATACTTCAGAGCCGATTCCGCCGAAGAGCGCACCGTAAGAGATAAAGAGCGCGCTAAATCCTGCAACAAAGAGAAAAGATCCTAAGAAAACTCGACCGCGAGACTTTGAAAAACCTGCCGCATAGGCAAGATAACCCGGAACTAGCGGCAGCACACAAGGAGATAGAAAAGAGATGATGCCGGCGAAGATGGCGAAAGGTAGAGCGGCGATTAGATAGCCACCAAATAACTGATCAACAATAAAGTCAATCATTCTGCTTCTAACTTTCTAATTATCTTGCTAAGCGAGGTAAGCGTTACTTCACCAGAGATTCGTGCGGCGACATTTCCGTTCTTATCGATCAGAACAGTCGAGGGAATGGCGTTTGCAGGAAGCGTAGATTTAAAGCCCAGCAAGAGCGCATCATCAATAAATGTTGGATATTGGATATTTAATCTGCGCGCTAAAGCTTCCGCATTTACTGGGTTATCTCTGGTCAAAATCCCCATAAATTGCACGTTGGGATATTGCTTGGAAAGTTCGATAAGCGTTGGGATCTCTGCGCGACATGGTGAACACCAAGAAGCCCAAACATTTACTACCGCAACTTGCCCAGGGTTAAAGATAAAAGTCTTGCCGGTTAGAGTCATTCCCGATAGCGCCGGCGCTGCTTTGCGATCTTCCAAATTTATATTGGTAACTGCCCCACTGCCTTCAATAAAACTCTCTTCCGCAATTGAATTTCCCCCACCGCACGCTGTCAAAGTAAAAGCGATTAGCAAAATTGGCGCGAGAGTAGAAATTCTTTTGCGCATTACTTATTTCTTCTCGGGCAGTAAATGTCCGGCTGGTTCAGAATAGGACAAACCTGAAATAACGCCTTCATCATCAAAGTGAACGCTAGTCACTGAAGCGAGTGTGCAGATCCGCTTTCTTGGATCGTGCAAGAGAGATCGACCTTCGATTGCACTTCTTAAAATCCAAATAGGTAGTTGATGAGAAACCACGATCGCATCTTTTCCGTTGGCAGCTTTACGCGCGGCAAAGATTGCCGCAAGCATGCGGTTGATCTGCTCTTCATACGGTTCTCCCCAAGATGGTTTCCATGGGTTATATAAATGGCGCCACGAAGATGGATGTTTAAGAACTCCACTTCCTAGTTCAAAACTCTTTCCTTCAAAGACATTGGCGGCTTCGATTAAACGTTCATCAGTTGTTATCTCGATGCCGTGCGCACGAGCAATTGGTGCTGCGGTTTCTTGCGCACGTTGCAGCGGTGAGACATGCAGTGCGCCAAGGTTTATCGATTTAGACCATTCACCAAGAGTTTGCGCCATTTGCTGTCCGCGGTTTGAAAGTCTCCAACCTGGTTGTCGTCCATAGAGAATTTTCTCAGGATTCTCTACTTCTCCATGTCGCGCGACGTGAACCGTTGTACTCATAGCGCTAAGCATAAAGCGTCTGAAGGCTATGGATTAAACGAGAAATAGCGCTGAAAATCGCTAGGGTAGTGACATGTCACTCACCGTCAGGCGCGCAGCGTTCTTTGACGTCGATAACACCTTGGTTCGTGGCTCAACTATTTACTTCCTGGGTCGTGGCATGTACCAGCGCGGTTTCTTCACTAAATCAGATATTTCGAGATTTGTATTAGCCAATCTGAGATTTAGATTAACGGGGACTGAAAAGAGCGAAGAAATTAGCCGCTTTCAAAAGGCAGCACAAGATTTTATCGGTGGCCATAACGTCTCTGAGATCAGAAGCGTTGCTCAAGAAATTTATGACGAGTATGTCTCGCCCTCCCTTTGGGAAGGCACCATTGAAATCGCGCAAGCGCATTTAAATGATGGCGTAGAAGTTTGGTTGGTCACCGCAGCTCCGGAAGATATGGCAACGCTTATCGCAGAAAGACTTGGATTCACAGGCGCTATCGGCAGCAAAGCAGCAATCGTTGATGGCCATTACACCGGTGCAATGAACGGTCCGCTATTACACGGTAAAGAGAAAGCGGTTGCAATTGAAGAAATTGCTAAAGAACGCGGATTTGTTCTAGCCGATTGCTTTGGATATTCCGATAGCCACAATGATCTTCCTTTACTTCAAAGCGTTGGCCATCCATCTGCAATTAATCCTGATGCCAAATTAAGAATTCGTGCACTCAAAGAGAATTGGCCGATCCACGATTTCCGCAGAATGCGTTCTATCAATCGCTGGCTAGGGCCGATCGTCTCGCGCGCTGCCTGGCTCGGAACTCGCTTAACTCCGCGCAGAAAATCCAGATAACTCTTACAGTTCGCGCGAAGCGGTCACTTGCCAGTAATGTAGGCAAGTTATGGAAACGCGCTCCTTTGCTGATTACTTACGTACCTTGGATGACGCTGCCCTAATTTCCTTGTTTTCACATCGCCCAGATTTAATAACGCCGGTTCCACCTGATGTGGCATCTCTTGCAGTGCGCGCATCTTCTGCGCCAAGCCTGGCGCGAGCCATTGATGCCTTAAACGCTTGGCAATACCAAGTACTAGAAGCGTGTGCGATCGCTGCCGAACCATTTACCGAAAAAACCATTGCAGCGCTAACTGATAAAGCAGCGCTCTTTGTTATTCCAGGCCTGCTCGAACGCGGCCTTATCTATCAAGGTAAAGATGGTTTCTATCTTCCAACCACCGTTCGCGAAGTCCTTGGCAATGAAATACAAGGACTTGGCCCACAGACTGTCGTTAAGTTAAATCTAAAGAAGTTAGATGAAGCACCACCTGCTGCACAGAAAGCGCTCGAAGCAATGGTCTGGGGTCCACCGCGCGGAACTGTTGCAGATGTTAAGAAGCCTGGTGCCGGCGTTGCTTGGTTACTTGAAAATAACTTTGTAGTTGCCGCTAATACCAAGACAGTTCTTTTAGTGCGCGAAGTAGCTCTTGCGCTTCGAGGTGGCAAGTTACATAAAGAGTTACAAGTCCAAGAACCTACTTTGAAAACTGAGAAACGCGATCTCAAGAGCGTGCAGTTAGCTGCGATCGCAAATATCACCACCTTCCTTAGATGGACAGAGGAGATTCTAAATTTCTGGGCGCAAGAGCCTGCCGATGCGCTGCGCTCTGGTGGCTTAGGAGTTCGAGATCTGAAAGTTCTCTCCGCCCATCTTGGTGTCGATACATCATGTGCCGCCTTTATCGCTGAGGTTTCATATTTGGCCGGACTTGTCACAATTGATGCAGATGATCGAATTCTTCCAACTACCCAATTTGATATCTGGTTGATGCAAACGCCATCTTCGAGATGGCAATCTCTTGTTTCGCCGTGGCTAATTACTTCTCGCGTAAGTGGTCTTGTTGGAAAAGATGAGAGTAAGAACGTTGCTCCACTTGGCCCAGAGTTAGATCGCGTATCTGCAGCGCCAATCCGTAAGTTGGTACTTCGCTTACTTTCCGATAACCCATCTGTAGCGCCTGAGTTCAACTCATTTGCAACTCTTGCCACTTGGCATATGCCGGCAAAGCGCAGCAACGGAATCCCAACTGATTATCTGCAATGGGCGCTGCGCGAATCAGAATGGCTTGGAATTACCGGTCAAGGTGTAATTTCCAAATATGGCATCGAGTTCTTAGCAGGCGGTGATTTAGAAACCATTAATGAAGATCTACCTAAACCAGTTGATCACATACTTATTCAGAGCGATCACACCGCAATTGCCCCAGGGCCGTTGGAACATGAAATCGCGCAAGAGCTTGCGATCTTGGCAGAGATTGAAAGTCGCGGTGGTGCGACTGTTTACCGATTCAGTGAAGCAACAATTCGCCGTGGTTTAGATCATGGCCGCAGTGGCGATGAAATTAAGGCGTTCTTAAAGAAGACTTCCAAGACTCCGATGCCACAGCCGCTTGAGTATCTGATTGCAGATGTCGCAAAGAAGCATGGCAAGTTACGCGTTGGCAATACCTCTGCCTTTATCCGATGTGAAGATGCTTCGCTTATCGCGCAGATAATGAACGATAAGCGTTTAGATCTCTTATCGCTACGCCAAATCGCGCCAGAAGTTTTAATCTGCCAACACGATGCTGGCGATGCCATGAATATCTTGCGCAGCTTTGGTTACCTTCCAGCCGGTGAAGATTCGCAAGGCGCTTTGCTGAGCGGTCCGCGAATTCAGCGCGCTAAAACAAAGGCGCGTCCGCCACGCATTATCGGAGAGTTTGAACGACCAGATGAGATTCAACTAGAAGGTGCCCTTCGTGCACTGCGCACTGGAGAAAAATCTAGCCATCGCCAAAGCACGATGCGAAATATTGCAGCTAACGCTCTTGGTTCACTCCCCCGCACAACAGCGAACGAGACTTTAGATATTTTGGCTGATTATCTGCAGAACCAACCAGCCACATCTCTTTCCATCGGTTATGCCGATAACAATGGTCTGGTTTCTCATCGAATAATCGATCCGTTGAAACTCTCTGCTGGCTCACTTGTCGCGCGAGATCATGCGACAGGAGAAGTTCAGAGCTTCCGGATCGCTCGTATTACAGGTGTGGCTTCGATATGACGAGCGCCAATAGCGATAAATACGGCAGACTTGACCCTATGTTGGCAGCGATAGAAGCGTTGGTTCGTTGTGAATCACCGAGCGAAGATATTGAGGCCTGTCGCAACGTTGTTCGTTTAGCGAGCGATATTTCAACGCGCGTACTTGGAACACCTGCCCAAATAAAAGAGATCGAAGGCCGCCCGGTTTTCTGGTGGGGTTCAGATACACCTGAAATTTTAATTTTGGCTCACCTCGATACCGTTTGGCCACATGGTTCTTACTCACCGCTCTGGGAAGTAAATGGCGATGTAGTTCGCGGCCCTGGAGTCTTTGATATGAAGGCCGGATTTGTTCAAGCCCTCTATGCGCTTAAGGGAATCTCTCAAGCAGGTGATCGCGTTGCACTTATTGCAACAACTGATGAAGAGA
>JAPLBI010000171.1:11074-17871 GCA_026392815.1 Actinomycetota bacterium | reverse complement strand
TCTCATTAGAACTTGCCTGCACATTGGGTGAGTGGTGGTATGCCTCAAAGAACTTTGCAAAAGTTGTCGAGATCATGGATGAATGTGCACAAGAGCATCTCGTTGACGGAAATCAAATTGGTGCGGCTAATGATCTTCACTTACTTGGTTGCGCATATCGCGAGCTAAAGCAGTACGACCAAGCGATTACTACCTTTAAAGAAGCACGCTTGATCTTTAAAACTGAGAAAGAGGTTATTCAAGTCGCCCGCTGTGATCAGAAGATCGCCTCTTGCTATGTCGAACTCGGCGATGGCGAGAAAGCGATCGAAGCTGCACGCAAGGCGATAGATGTCTTTGAAACCGGCCATGATCATCGCCGTGAAACTTTTGCGCTCTACGAATACGGTAAAGCTGAAGTTCTACTTGGAAAACTCGATGAGGGTCTATCTACGCTAGATGGTGTTCTGCAGATTATCTCTGAAGAAGAACCAAAGGATTTCGAGCTAATTGTTGATATCGAAACCCGTATGACAAAGGTGCTTCGTGCCCTTGGACGTATGGATGAAGCAGATGAAATCGACCGCCGCCTGGTCGCTGTGCGCGAGGCGATGGAAGATGTTCCCGTCTCGGATGATTTAGGCGACTAAATAACTCGTGCCCGATCTATCTCATCTGCGAAATCGCGATGAACTTCTAATCACCATGGTCTGTCTGGGAAATATTTGTAGATCTCCTATGGCGGCAGCGGTTTTAGCAAATAGAACTTCTACTTGGAACGCACCAAAAATTTTGGTCGATAGCGCAGGAACTTCAAATTGGCATGTAGGTGAAGGACCAAATCCACCTTCCAAGAAAACGTGGGAGGCAGCAGGCTACAAGTTCGATCACATCGCATCGGAAATGACTGCTGCGCGAATGGAGAAATCTGATTTGATCTTGGTGATGGATCGCAGCAACCACCGAAATGTTTTAGCGCTTACCGAAGATACGGAACTGCACGGCAAAGTTCATTTCTTGCGCGACTTTGATTACACAATTACTGGCGATCGCGAAGTGCCAGATCCTTATTCGCTACCTGATTCGGCATTCGAAGAAGTTCTCGGAATGGTGGAACGCGCGATAGATGGGTTGCTGCAAGAGTTAACGCGGTAGGTGCTGCAGCGCCCAGTGGTACATCGCTATGGCGCCTGCAGCTGAAGCGTTCATGGAACGAGTAGATCCATATTGGCGTATTTCATAAAGCACTTCGCAGACTTCAATACCTTCATCTGACATTCCAGCGCCTTCTTGCCCGAATAAAAGCACGCAGGATTCAGGTAGTTGCGCGCCTTCAAGTTGTTTAGAGGTAGGAACGTTATCGATTCCGATAATCGGTAGATTATTTTCTCTGCACCAAGTAGCGAAGTCTGCGATTGTGGGGTGATGAATAACGGTTAGGTATTTATCTGTAACCATTGCGCCACGCTTATTCCAGTCGCGTTTTCCAACGATATGCACCGCTGAAACGTTGAAGGCATTTGCGGTTCGAACTACTGAACCGATATTTAAGTCATGTTGCCAATTTTCAATAGCGATATGCAGTTTATGGCGTTTGGTATTGAGATCAGCAACAATTGCTTCAACTGACCAATATCGATAGTGATCTAGAACATTGCGACGATCACCATTCTCAAGCAATTCTGAGTCATATTGAGCACCTGTAGGCCAAGGTTTTTCATGAGGACCAACACCTACAACAGGAAAAAATTCTCCAGGGCCGATCGTGGCAGGTGTATTTATTTCCATGTGCGCACTCTAAACTTAATATGCAAGAAAGGCTAGAAAGGGCTATTAACTATGGAGACTGTATTTCTGATCGCATATATCGCACATATGTTGGCGATCGCCGGAATTCTTATTCTGCTTCTTCTGCAATGGAATAAAAGCCCTCGCAAACTTTCTAAAGGTGTAATGCATTCCGCAGCGACTGCGCTATTGGCCGGTCTTGTGATGGTTGGTACTTATTCATCGGCAAAGCCAGATGAGACCTTAGATCACACCAAAGTTGGCATAAAGCTCTTGGTAGTCCTAGCCATTCTGGTACTTAGCTACATAAACGCGAAGAAGAGTGAATTAAAGAAGAGCATCTGGCTAACGTTAATTGGCCTAACTGTTCTCAATATTCTCATTGCCACAGTCGGGTAACTCAATTAATCATGGCTAGTTTTATCAAGCGCTCTGCGCTGCTCACTGCAGCGGTATTGGCGCTAACGCCGAGCGCTTATGCATTTGATCCTATTTCAGCAGCCAGCGCTTTCTCGCGGTTATCGGTGGAGCCGGAGTTAAGCAATCCATCGGTATCGCTAATTGATGTAAGCACTGGCGAGATCGTCTTTGAATCAAATGCATTTTCACAACGTAAGCCCGCTTCGACAATGAAGATTCTTGCCGCCGCAGCCACCTTAAAACACTTACAACCTGACCAAGTCTTTACAACTCGAGTTTCACTCGGCACGGTCCCTGATTCAATAGTTATCGATGGCGAGTTCGATCCTTGGATTTCGATGGATCATCGGGTGGCTACAAAGATGAATCGCACCTCTTTTCCACGGATTGCCTTTAATAGCCTAAGTAAAGTTAAAGAGAGCTCAGGCGGTTCGATAAAGAAGTTAAAGGTTTATTACAATGGTATCTATGCCAACGAAGTTGCAAGTTATAAAGCCTTCTACAAGAAACGTGGAGTTACCGCTGCATTTATCAAAGTAAGCGATGAAAAGGCGACTTCATTAGTTAGCGAAGAGATTTTAACTTCAGAATCACCACAAGTTATAAAGATGCTTGATTGGTTCTTGCTTTGGAGTGATAACCAACTTTCAGAACGCATGGCTAAGATCGCAGCAAAGTATGCTGGTAACGAATTTAACGATGAAGGCGTTGCCGTTACCTTCGCAGAAATTTTGATTTCATTTGGGATAAATCCAGCGCAGATAGTAGTTATCGATGCCAGTGGTTTATCGCGACAGAATAAAGTTACTGCACACGCACTTGCACAACTGCTCTACAAAATTCATTCCGATCCGGTTCTTTCAAGGTTGATTGAGAGCCTTCCGGTCGGTGGAGAAAGCGGAACGCTACGAAATCGCTATATCGAGACGGCTCCGGATGCAGTTGGTTTGGTTAAGGCAAAGACCGGCACTCTTACCGGCACGGTAAGCCTTGCTGGCTATGTGCAATCAGGAGATCGTGAATACGCCTTTGTAATCATTGCCGACAAAATTCGTAGAACTAATTCAGCAAGTGATCGCGCACGCAAGACTTTAGATCGTTATCTTGCAAAGATTGCCGCACCACTGGCTATCCCTGTACCTGAAAGCGCAACTGTTACTACTGAGGTGCAAATACTTTAATTGAACCGCCGTAACAAGCCACCCAGGTCTTTGATTCGGTTTGATCGTAAGTAACTCCGATAGGTTCGCTACAAACCTTGACGTTCTGCAAGACTTTCATTGTTTCTGTACTGACGACAGATAAAGTCCCGCTCCTAAAATTGACCACATAAAGCGCTGAGCCATCTTTTGAGATCGCCAAACTACGTGCGGATTTTCCAGTAGCCACGCTCTTTATCGCCTTATTTGTAGCCAAGTCCCAAGCAATAACTTTTCCAGAGATATTTAAAGTTGCATAAAGTTTTGTGTTATCAGGGGAGAGCACAATCGCACGAGGGTTTGATCCAATTGGTATGTAGTTAACTGAGAAATCTTCCAGGTTGATCTGGTGGATTCGGTTTCCACCCATCTCGGCAACATAAGCGAATTTGCTATCGCTGGTAATTGCAATGCCCCGCGGATAGCGCCCAATCTTTATTGTTTTTACTACCTGTTGAGTTTCTACAGAAATGATTGTGACTGTGTAGGAACACCAATTCGATACTAGAATATATTTATCATCTGGTGAGACTTTGACGACTTTTGGAACTGATCCGACAGGATAAATAGCGTCGATTTTCTTATCGGAAAGGTTTACGCGCGATAGAAAGCTTTTGTCGAAGTTAGAGGCCGGCGAACACGTGTCATGTCCTTCTCGATTAAAACCTTTGCCATACATCGCGTAATTTGTGAAGTAAAGATAATTGCCATCAGGAGAGAAGGCGCCTTCAACGGGTGAGCCTTTATATGTTCCAGAATATTTTGAGTAACCAAAATCTGAGAGTTTTACCGAATCAGGAATTGTGGCTTCAAGCTCCATCGTCTGCGCGTTATAAAGCGTCACGCTATGGCGATACATCATGTTGTGTGCGCTGACTAGCCCGCTATTTGATGCCTCAACCGATTTAGGTGCAATCGCACCGTTAATTGTTTTTACTAAAACGATCTTTTTCAAAGCAGAAAGATCTGGGCTATTAGCCTGGCTAATCGGGCTAGCGATGCCCGTTAGGAGCAGACAGGTAACTGCCAGTGAAATCTTCTTAACTAGTTTGCGAGGCACTCGCTAACTTTACTGGCATTAATGATCGTCACGGTCGTCATCATCTTCGTCATCATCGTCATCATCGTCTCCACTGTTCATATTTGGTAGGGAAGCGATCGCTGGAAGGGTGTTTTTACTAATTGAAGGAGCTTTTATCGACGGTGATTGGATAGAACTAGTTAAATTTGGAGATGTTGATTGTGGCGTTACGGCGCTTAGCGCCGGAGTCGCCATAGTGGCTGATTGCGATGCCTGCACCAATTGAGGCTGCTGAGTATCCCCAGTTCCACCTTGATTTGTTTGGGCTACAACAGCGCCACCGAAAGTCAGAACCAATGCAGTCGCAGCAACAAGTACTGGACGGCTCCTCTTTGCCTTTGGTGCTGGTTGATTTAAACCGCCATCGTTGTCGGCGATCTCGATCCAGTCAGGCTTCTTTGGAGGTGTCATTAGTCATACCCTTTCGTCACTACGCACAATAGGCGCCCTTCCTTAGAGGACCATGAGAACGCGGCACATTAATGCTGAGTAATCTTTGCCTGTGTCCACGAATTCACGCGTAAAACCTTCTATAAAGGTTCGCGGATTTGTAGACCTCATGAAGTTGCGCGTAGTCGAGCTTTTATTGGTTTCAACTCTTCCTGCGATGGTTTTAGCAAAAGAAGGTCTGCCTTCACTCACCTTGACCATGGCAACTTTAATTGGTGGAACCCTCGCTGCCGGAAGTGCAAATGCATTTAACATGGTGATCGAATCTGAATCAGATAAGTTGATGAAACGTACAGCCAAGCGTCCACTTGCAACTGGAGTACTTACAAAACCTGAAGCGTTAATTTTTGCAACTTTAATTGGCTCGGTATCACTTCTAATTTTTGCGGTCTACACAAATACTCTTACTACTGCGCTAACTGCAATTGCGATTGTTTTCTACGTTTGGGTTTACACAATTTTGCTAAAGAAGCGCACTCCGCAAAATATTGTTTGGGGCGGCGCAGCAGGATGTATGCCAGCGCTAATCGGTTGGGCTGCGGTTACAAATTCGCTATCTGTTACCGCTTGGTCTTTCTTCTTAGTTATCTTCTTCTGGACACCGCCACATTTTTGGGCTTTGGCAATTAAATATAAGGATGACTACGCTGCCGCGCATATTCCAATGCTGCCAGTTGTAGCGAGTAAGACTCATCTACTTCGTCAGATGTGGATCTACACAATTGCCATGATTGCCTCTTCGATCGCGCTCATAATTAACGCAGAGCTACAGAACTGGGCGATGGCGGTTACGGTTGCACTCGGATTAGTTTTCGCCGCTCAACTCCGCGGTTTAAATGAAAAATCAGTAAATTACGAGAAAACTGCAGGAAAGATTTTTCAGTGGTCAATCACTTACTTGAGCCTGCTATCTGTTTTGCTTGTTGCGGCTCAACTTTTAAAGGCTTGAGTTAAATCCTTTATCAAATCATCTACATGCTCTAGCCCAACTGACAGGCGAAGCACTGAAGGAGTAATACCCATCTCGGCTTGAACATCCGGCGCTAAGCGGCGATGAGTTGTCGATGCTGGGTGGGTAATAAGTGATTTGCTATCGCCTAAATTATTAGAGATATCAATAATTCGCAGCGCATCCATAAAGGCGAAAGCATCTTTCTGGCTGCCAGCAAATTCGATCCCAATTGTGCTTCCGCCGCCAGTCATTTGTTTCTGAACAGTTACATAATCTGGATGCGACTTTAGCCCAGGGTATTTAACAGATTTAATCTCTTTACGAGTCTCTAGAAATTCAGCGATCGCATGGGCATTTTCACACATACGTTGAACGCGCATCTCCATAGTTTCCAAAGATTTTAAAAGCACCCATGCGTTGAAGGGACTTAGTGATGGACCAGTGTGGCGATTAAATGGAATTAAATGTTCGTGAATATAGGAGAAGGAACCAAGAACTGCGCCAGCAAGTACGCGCCCTTGACCATCAATATGTTTTGTTGCGGAGTACATAACTACATCTGCACCGAGGTCAAGGGGTTTCTGCAAAACCGGTGAAGCCATAACGTTATCAACGATCACAGTGGCGCCAACTTTATGAGCCAGATCGCTAACCATGCGGATATCAACTATCTCCATTAAAGGATTACTTGGAGATTCGATAAAGACCACTTTTGTCGGTTTGCTTAACGCGGCAGCCCAAACTGCTGAGTCATTTCCCTTTACAAGTTCAACTGTGACGCCCCATTTTGGCAAGATCTCAGTTAATACAACGTGGCAAGAACTAAACATCGCAGCCGATGCGACTACGTGATCTCCAGCTTTAACAAGACATGCAACGGATGCAAACATGGCGGACATTCCAGAACCTGTTGCAACGCAATATTCAG
>JAPLBI010000171.1:0-11034 GCA_026392815.1 Actinomycetota bacterium | reverse complement strand
TATTCAGCGCCCTCAATTGCAGCCAAACGCTTTTCAAACATCTGCACTGTTGGATTATGGAAACGGCTATACAAATAATGATCTGTCTCATCTGCGAATGCATCAAATGCTTCTTGCGCGGAGGAATATGTAAAGCCACTATTCAAATAAAGGGCCTCAGATGTTTCGCCGAAACCGGAACGAGCAAGACCGGCACGCACTGCTGCAGTTTGAGGGTTGATTTCCCAATCTGGTGCAGGCCGTTGATTGGTTGGTTGATAACCCCAGATCTCATTACTCACACCGAGAATTCTAAGGTGCAATTGCTATATTGAGTACATGCCCCAATTAGCGATATCTGTCAGCGATTTAAGTAAGAAATATGACTCTGGCTTTGCCGTTTCACATACCAATTTTGAGGTACCAGCCGGAACGATCTGCGGATTTGTTGGCCCAAATGGCGCTGGCAAGACAACGACGATCCGCATGTTGCTCGGACTGATCTCACCTAGCGGTGGAACAGGGCGCATCTTGGGTGAGCCGATTACATCTCCAGAGAAATATCTCTCTCAGGTAGGAGCGATGATCGAAGGCCCTGCTTTCTATCCTGCTTTATCTGGCGCTGAGAATCTAAAAGTTCTAGCAACCCTCGGAGGCTTTCCCCTTGAACGCGTGGATCAATTACTCGCACAAGTAGGGCTCGCTGATCGCGGAAAATCAAAGTATAAAACTTATTCACTTGGTATGAAACAGCGCTTAGGTATCGCAGCTGCGCTTCTGCCAAATCCAAAGCTTTTGATTTTAGATGAACCAACTAATGGATTAGATCCTGAAGGAATTCAAGAGATTCGCCAACTTCTTCGCTCACTGGCAGATGGCGGCACAACAGTATTTGTGTTGCGAAAGGGAGAAGTAGTTTTTGCGGGCGCGATGCAAGACCTATTCGATGCGCAGCAACCATTTATGCTCGTTAAAACTGAGAACAAAGACGATCTAGAAAAAATCATTTCGCTTGCCGAAGGCGCTGGGCATAAAGCACATATTCGCGATGGAGTTGCACATATTGAAGGACCTGCAGAATGGGCGGGAGTTCTAAATAAGTTGGCGTTCGAGGCCGGAATATTACTTACCCAGCTTTCACCACAACTACCCAACCTGGAAGAGACATTCTTTGAAATGACAGGAGATCAGAAATGATCCGCAGCCTAACGAGAATCTTCTTCGCCGAATGGCGCAAATTACGACGTCCTACTTTGCTACTAGGCACTATGGGAGCAGTTGCGTTCTTTAGCGTCTTGGTTTCTTCACTTCTCTTCTTACTTATCGATTCACCACAAGGCAATGGCGATCGCGGTGTAAGAATTACCCGCGAAATGCTCGCGCTGCCAAGTGGTTCTACACAAGCATTTACGAGTATCGGAAACCTGCTCGGAATCATCGCACTCTGTGTATTTGCGGCTCAAACCGCTCAGGAATACTCACTCGGAACGCTGCGCAATCTTTTGGTGCGCCAACCTGGCCGTATCCGCTTATTGATCGGCAAATTGGCATCGATGAAAGCCTTCGCAGTGATTATGACTTTGGTCGGAGCCGTAATTTCAATCGGCCTCTCTTACATTCTCGCCGGAAGTAAAGATGTCAGCACCACGCTTTGGTTCAATAGCGATGGACGTATTGAAGTAGCGAAAACTCTGCTCAATGTATTTATCTCGATCTTAGGCTTTGGAATCATCGGCATGGTTCTGGGAATTCTCCTACGTTCACCGATTAGCTCAATTTCACTTGGCGTACTTTGGCTATTGATTATCGAAAACATTGTCGGCGCAGTTAAATCCAGTACTTTGGAATGGTTGCCGGGAAGTCAGTTGGCAACAGTTGCTTCTGGTGGCACCGAGACAATTAGTTATACCCATGCACTTTCGCTTTCTGGGATTTATGTGGGAATCGCTTTGGTTCTCGCCACTGTTCTATTCACAAAACGAGATGTAGCCAACTAGCGACACTCACTACCTTTTAACGGAGTTCCACAGGTTGCTCACTTATTCTGGGGGCTTAACACTTGGGGGTTTTGTGTTGCATCGCAGAAAAGCGCTCGCGCTAGCCTTGATTTTTGGGCTCGCGTTGCCGATTACTCCTGCCATCGCAGCAACTCCAAAACCAACTCTGGCGCAGATTGAGGCAGCGAAGAAAGCTGAAGCTGCGAAGAAGAAGGCTGCCGATGTAGCCGCGAAGAAACTAGCTGCAGCCAATCAAACTCTTCGAACCTTAACCGCCAAAGCAAATGCAGCGCAGGCTTTATATGTAAAGGCAAAGCGTGAACTCGCTGTAGCAACTGCTGCTGCGGTAGCTGCCGCGGAATATGCTCGCGAGACGCAAGAAGCAGTTGCCCAAGCACATCGCGTAATCGGAAAGCTTGCAGCGAATGCTTACATAATGGGCGGATCGATGACAGATATCGAACCACTGCTTAGCGCTAATGGCCCACAAGATTTAATAGATCAGATTTCAACTCTAGATAAGTTGGGTATGCAGAACACGATGGCGCTTGATCGCTATAAAGCTGCAGAAATTGTGGCGCGCGAGGCAAAGGTAAAGGCCGATGCGGCAAAGGTTGTCCAAGAGACTGCAACTGCAAAAGTTGCGGGAGCAAAAAAAGTTGCAGATGATGCAAAAGCGCTACAACAAAAAGAAGTAGATAAGTTGCAAGCGATTCAAGATAAGTTAGCGCGCGAACTTGCCAGCGCAAAGCGAGTCCGAATTACGTTAGAACAGCAACGTGCACTTGCACTCCTTGAAGAAAGCCTTGCTAATACCGCGGCGAATACTGCGGGCCAGAAAAAGGTTTGGGCAGATACAGGATTTAAGGGACGTTCAACAATCCGCACAACTGAAGAACAACGCGCAGTTGCAGTCGCATTCGCAAAGAAGCAAGTTTTAGCGCGCAAGCCATATATCTGGGGTTCTGAAGGACCAAACTCATTTGATTGTTCGGGCTTGGTTTATGCCGCTTACAAAGCGGCAGGACTCGGTTGGCCAAATTGGGATCGCCTAAACTCAGCGCTTTATGCGGGATACACCAAGCATGTAACTTTAAATGAACTTGTTCCGGGCGATCTATTGTTCTATTCATATAAGGGAACAATTTCATCGATCCACCACATCACTATTTATGCTGGTAACGGAATGATGTGGGAGGCCAATTCAAAGGGGAAAGGCCTGCTCTACTCGAATATCTACAGCGTTAAAGGACTTATGCCATTTGGTGGTCGGGTCTAGAGTTAGCGCATGACCAGCGCGCTCGTTGACCTACGAAACGCTGTCCGACCATTTTTAGAGAACTTAACTGCTGGTGATTGTGCGCTAGTTGCGGTATCCGGTGGTGCAGATTCACTTGCGCTTGCTTATGCCCTTATTAAAGAAGCGCCTGCTTTAGCAATCACATTAATTGGCGTAACCGTTGATCACCAACTACAAAGTGGTTCGGCAGATCAAGCTAAGAAAGTACAAAGCGCTTTGAAAGATATGGGTTATCAAGAAGTATTAATTGAAAAAGTAGATGTTGTCGAAAAATCTGGATTAGAAGCCGATGCGCGCGCTGCACGATATGCCGCTCTTGATTCTGCTGCACATGCATTTGGCGCTTCTCAAATCTTTTTGGGACATACTCGCGATGATCAGGCTGAAACAGTTCTGCTTGGATTAGCGCGCGGCTCTGGAACACGTTCACTATCCGGAATGGCAGTTGTTAATGGAAAGTATGCGCGCCCACTTTTAAGCCTTACTCGTGAACAAACATTTGCTGCATGCGTTGAAGCAGAGCTAAAACCCTGGAATGATCCACATAACGAAAATGAAAAGTTCACCCGCGTAAAGGTGCGCAATAAAGTTTTGCCAGTTATGGAATCAGAGATCGGTCCTGGAATTGCTGCAGCACTTTCCCGCAGTGCAGCGATCTTGCGCGATGATGCTGATGCCTTAGATGAGATGGCGCAAGCAGTTATCTCTCGAGTAGATCTGAAAGATCTAGATTGCGCAGCCCTTGCCGAACTTCCCAGAGCGATCCGTTCTCGGATTTTGAGGGCTGCGATCTATGCAGCAGGGGCTCCAGGTGGCTCAATAAGCGCAGATCACCTCGCCGCTGTTGAGGCGCTGGTCACTTCTTGGCGCGGACAAGGGGAGGTGAGCCTGCCGGGTGGTGTGAAGGTTGCCCGGATTTCGGGCAGACTTTCGCTCTTGGCCCGTCCAAATTGATCGCCTCATAACCACATGAAGGAGTCCTTAAGTGGATCTAGCTGCAGTCGGCACAGATGTAGAACGCGTAATCGTTACTGAAGTTCAACTTCGCGAAAAAGTTGCAGAACTTGCTGCGCGCGTTGATGCAGATTACAAGGACCGCGACTTACTTCTTGTAGGTGTTCTTAAAGGTGCGATCATGGCGATGGCAGATCTGACTCGCGCGATGCAACGCCATATTGAAATGGATTGGATGGCGGTTTCTTCTTACGGCTCTGGTACAAAATCAAGTGGCGTGGTTCGTATTCTTAAAGATCTCGATCGCGATATCACTGGGCGCAATATCTTGATCGTTGAAGACATTGTCGATTCTGGTTTAACTCTTTCTTGGTTACGAGCAAATCTAATGTCACGTGGCGCAGCCAGTGTTGAAATTCTCGCGATTCTGCGTAAACCAGAGGCAGCGAAAGTAGAAGTCGATTGCAAATACGTCGGCTTCGATATTCCTAAAGATTTCGTAGTTGGCTACGGACTTGATTTTAACGAGAAGTATCGCAACCTCTCCTTTATCGGTGTGCTCGCAAAGCACATGTACTCGTAAGGACGGCGCTCTCGCTAATGGAAAAGAAGAAAATTGCTGGCAAGAATTTGCTGAAGAAGAAAAGTTCTACAGCGCCAAAGAGCGATAAGAAGACCCCTAAGAAAGCGCCGACTACCCGCGCTGGAAAGATTTTTCGTGGTCCACTCTTCTGGATAGTCGCAGCGATCTTGGCTGTCACCATCTTTGGACAAGTTACCGGCGCCGGTAATCGTTATACCCAGATTGATACTTCACGCGCCCTTGCCGCAATTTCACAATCCGAAGTTGAATCTGCGGTCTTGGTTGATCGATCACAAAAGATTCGTTTGATCCTAAAGCCAGGCGTATTAATCAAAGGCGATAGCAAAGTCGAAGCTTCATATATTGCCCGCCAAGAGCCAACGCTTATCGATGCTTTAAGCGCGAATTCACCGGTAAAGGGCTGGACCGTTGAAGTTCCATCACAATCGCTATTTCTTTCTTTTCTCTTCTCAATATTCCCAATTCTCTTAATTGGCTTCCTGTTCTTCTTCTTGATGAGCCGCGCACAAGGCGGAAATCGCGTCTTCTCATTTGGAAAATCTCGCGCCAAATTACAAGATAACGATGTTCCACAAAATACTTTTGCCGATGTAGCTGGCGCTGATGAAGCGATCGCCGAGCTAGAAGAGATAAAAGACTTTCTTGCCAATCCACCCAAGTACGCACTCCTCGGGGCAAAGATTCCTAAAGGCGTCCTTCTCTACGGCCCTCCCGGAACCGGTAAGACACTTCTTGCTCGCGCAGTAGCAGGAGAGGCGAAAGTTCCTTTCTATTCAATCTCTGGTTCAGATTTCGTTGAAATGTTCGTTGGCGTTGGCGCTGCGCGAGTTCGTGATTTATTTGCGCAGGCAAAGACCAATGCACCCGCAATTGTCTTCGTAGATGAAATCGATGCAGTTGGTCGCCAACGCGGCGCTGGCATGGGTGGCGGTCACGATGAACGCGAACAAACTCTTAACCAACTTCTTGTCGAGATGGATGGATTTGAAACTGGTGGTCAAGTTATCTTGATCGCAGCAACTAACCGTCCAGATGTACTTGATCCAGCTCTATTGCGCCCAGGTCGTTTCGATCGCCAGATCGCAGTTGATCGCCCAGATCTAAAGGGCCGTGAAGAAATTCTCAAGGTACATGCCAAGACCAAACCACTTTCAGATGAAGTAGATCTAATTACTTATGCTCGTCGTACCCCAGGATTTACTGGTGCAGATCTAGCAAATGTTCTTAACGAGGCTGCACTTCTTGCCGCACGCGAAGAGAAGAAGGTAATTTCAAATAGCCAGATCGATGAAGCAATTGATCGCGTAATGGCCGGTCCGCAGCGTAAATCAAGGATTATGTCTGATGATGAACGTCGCGTCACCGCTTATCACGAAGCTGGCCACGCACTTGTTGCGCATGCACTTCCACATACTGATCCGGTTCACAAGATTACGATCATGCCGCGCGGTCGCGCACTTGGTTACACCATGGTTCTGCCAGATGATGACAGGTACTCAACAACTCGTAATCAGTTGTTAGATCAACTTGCTTACTCACTCGGAGGACGCGCTGCAGAAGAGTTAATCTTCCACGATCCATCAACTGGCGCTTCAAATGATATTGAAAAGGCAACCGCACTCGCCCGCGCCATGGTTACGCAATACGGAATGACAGAAACGATTGGCGCAATCAAACTTGGCACAGATGCATCTGAACCATTTATGGGCCGCGATTATGGCCACCAACGTGATTACTCTGAAAACGTTGCGGCAACTGTTGATGCTGAGATCCGTAAATTCATTGAAAATGCACATCAAGAGGCGTTCGATATCTTGGTAGAAAATCGCGTGACTCTTGATGCGATGGTGCTACAACTACTTGAGAAAGAGACTCTCAATAAAGAAGAGATTGCAAAGATCTTTAAGAAAGTTAACTCTTGGCCACGCCGTCCAGCCTGGACAGGTTCAGCAACACGTATTCCTTCACAGCAACCACCGGTTGATGTTCCAGAACGTATTGTCATGGAACCAGTTGCTGAAAAGAAACCTTCACGAGTTCGCAAGAGCGCAAAGAAAGATTCCGATCAAGAGTGAACGATGTAACTCCGGTTTCAATGGGACCTGAAGATGGGCGCGCTCTGCACCCTTACGATGAAGCGCGCGCAACTGCTGCGGTTCGCGAACTTCTTCTTGCACTCGGTGAAGATCCAGACCGTGAAGGTTTAAAAGAGACTCCAGCACGTGTTGCCCGCGCTTTTAAAGAGAATTTTGAAGGACTATGGAAGTCGCCAGAAGAGGTATTAACAACTACCTTTGATATCGGCCATGAAGAGTTGGTAATCATCCGCGATATCGAAGTATTTTCACATTGCGAGCACCACCTAACTCCATTCCATGGCGTCGCACATGTTGGATATATCCCGCGCGGCAAAATAACGGGACTCTCCAAAGTTGCTCGTCTAGTTGATTTATTTGCCCGCCGCCCTCAAGTGCAAGAGCGTTTAACAACTCAAATTGCCGATGCGATGGTGAAGATTCTCGATCCTATGGGCGTTATCGTGATTATCGATTGCGAACATTTATGTATGTCGATGCGCGGAGTTCGTAAATCACAAGCGCGCACAACCACGAGTGCGGTGCGTGGCGTTCTGCGCGATCCAGCTACACGCGCTGAAGCGATCAGCTTAATCACCAACCGCTAAGCCATCGCTTAAACAATCGATAAATCATGAAGATCATGGGCATTTTAAACGTCACTCCTGATTCATTTGCAGATGGTGGCAAGCATGACACTTATGAAAAGGCGGTTGCTCGCGGTTTAGAGATGGTCGCTGAAGGCGTAGACATAATCGATATCGGAGGCGAATCAACTCGGCCGGGTGCGGATCGGGTATCTGCCGCAGAAGAACAATCACGAGTCTTGCCGGTTATCAAAAAACTTTCGCAAACTGGAATTCCTATCAGTATCGATACGATGCGCGCCGAAACCGCAGCGCTAGCGATAGAAGCCGGCGCAAGCATCGTTAACGATGTAAGTGGCGGGCTAGCTGATGACCTAATGCATGAAAGTGTTGCCGAAATGGGTTGCCCATATATTTTGATGCATTGGCGCAGTCATTCCAAAGATATGAACTCACTTGCGACATATGGCGATGTGGTCAAAGAAGTAATTGAGGAAATGCAGTTGCAGATCGATCTAGCGTTAAAGGCTGGAATCGCGCGCAATAACTTGATTATTGATCCAGGCTTAGGTTTTTCAAAAGAAGCTGAACATAACTGGGAGATCTTGAAACGCATTGATGAATTCACTGGTCTGGGATATCCAGTGCTAGTTGGGGGATCACGGAAACGTTTTCTTGGGGGCAGCACTCCTGATGAGCGCGAGGAAGCAACTATTGCGCTTACCAAATCTTTACTTGATAAAAGCATTTGGGCAGTTAGAGTTCATAGCGTGAAACCACATAAAGATTTAGTTGTAAACCATGGCTGATTTGATTCGCATCACCGGAATCAAAGGCTTTGGTTATCACGGAGTCTTTGAGGCAGAACGCGCCAACGGCCAAGATTTCTATGTCGATATAGAACTGGAAGTTGATCTGACCCGCGCCAGCGTTAGCGATGATGTAAATGACACAATTAACTATGCCGAAGTTACTGATTTAGTTGTTGAAGAGATCACGACAAATCCGGTTTCCCTAATTGAAAAATTGGCTGGCCGTATTGCAGAGCGAATTAAAATGACATTTGCTCAAGCAGCACGAGTAACTGTCACTGTTCACAAGCCACAAGCGCCAGTTGCGGCTGAAGTTAAAGATATCTCGGTCACCATCTCACGATGAAAGCGGTAATCGCACTAGGTGCAAATATCGGAGATCCCAAAGCACAGATGGATCTAGCGGTAGCGATGTTGCGCGAGGCCACGGAAGTAATCTCTCTATCTGAGTATTTCTCCACAAAACCAGTCAGCGATATCGAGCAACCTGATTATTTAAATGCAGTCTGTATCGTTGAAAGCGAACTGCCTGCCATGGATTTACTCTCTTTACTTCATGGCATCGAAAAAGCACTGGGCAGGCAGCGCCTTGAAAAATGGGGCCCACGCACTATTGATTTAGATTTGATTCAATACGGATCACTCTTGAGTTCTGCCGATGAGTTAAAGCTGCCGCACCCGCGCGCACATGAAAGACGTTTCGTACTAGAACCTTGGGTTTCCATTGATCCTGAGGCAATTCTCCTTACCCACGGCAAGATTTCTGAGCTTTTGGTGCAATTGCCGTAAAGCCTTAAACTTATGGTCATCACCGCCCGGTACCTGAAAGGACTGGAGCCAAGATCATGAAGATAGTCACTAGTTCTACCGAACTCGCTGACGGCTGCGCATTTGTTCCGACGATGGGCGCACTTCATCAAGGCCATACTTCGCTCTTTAAATTAGCGCGTGAAAAATCAGATTATGTTGTCGCAAGTATCTTTATAAATCCACTTCAATTTGAAGATCAAGAAGAGTTAACAAAATATCCCAAAACTCCTGATCGCGATATTGAATTAGCTAAAGAATCTGGCGTCACTCATCTCTGGTTACCTACCTACGAAGAGATTTATCCAGCAGGCTTTGCAAAGCGCTTCGCCGGTGCTTTGGGAGATCTTTATGAGGGCGCATCGCGTTCTGGACACTTTGATGGCGTTGTAACAGTTGTTGCAAGGTTATTTCAATTGGTTAGACCAACGACTGCAATCTTCGGTGAGAAAGATTTCCAGCAGTTAGCTCTGATTCGAAAGCTGGTCGCAGAGCTTAAATCAGATATTAAAATTGTCGCTGCACCAACAATTCGTGAAGCCGATGGCCTTGCGATGTCATCTCGCAATGTGCGCTTGGATGACACCGCGCGCGAGCAAGCCAAAGTTCTCTACCGCGCGCTAAACGCTGCAGCGAATACTGCTGATTTATCAGCAGCGCAGGCAGCGCTAACCACTGTGGCTAAATCAGAAGCAGGTTTTACTCTGGATTACGCCGAGATCATCGATGAGAAAGATTTTTCAAGAGCGGTAGATGCGACGGTAAATAAGCGTGCGATCATCGCCGGTTGGCTAAATGGGGTGCGTTTGATCGACAATATGGAGATGAAGTTAGGGGTTGTGCGATGAAGTTGTTAGCGCCTGCTCCTGGCTGGACTGCCCAAGCAGATGTAATTGTTGTTGGTTCTGGAATCGCTGGTTTAACTACCGCTCTACAGGCGCGCACTTATGGACTTTCGGTTCTGATTGTTACCAAATCAAAGGTCGATGAAGGCTCTACCAAATGGGCGCAAGGCGGTATCGCTGCAGCACTTGGTCCAGGAGATACACCTGATCAACATCTAAAAGATACCTTGGTTGCGGGCGCTGATTTATGCGATGAAGAAGCAGTACGCGTACTTGTTACCGAAGGACCAGAAGCGGTTCGTAAGTTAATCGAACGCGGTGCAATCTTTGATACTGAAGCAAGCGGTGAAATCTCGCTAACTCGCGAAGGTGGACATCTACGTAATCGCATCTTGCACGCCGGCGGTGATGCAACGGGTGCTGAAGTTTCGCGCGCACTTCTTGCCGCCGTTCATGACGATCCAGAAATTGAAGTCGTTGAACATGCACTTGTATTAGATGCAATTAAAGATGCCAGTGGTTCTGTTTGTGGAGTAACGCTGCACGTAATTGGTGCAGGTAGCCGTGATGGCGTTGGTCGGGCACTTGGTAAAGCAGTTGTGCTTGCAACCGGAGGACTCGGACAAGTATTTGCTCAAACAACTAACCCATCAGTTTCAACCGGTGATGGAGTCGCACTGGCACTTCGCGCTGGTGCAAAAGTTGCCGACGTAGAATTTATCCAATTCCATCCCACAGTCTTATGGCTTGGCGATAACACCCAAGGTCAGCAGCCGCTAATTAGCGAAGCGGTTCGTGGCGAAGGCGCTTATTTACTTAACGATGCTGGCGAACGATTTATGGTTGCCGAACATGCTTTAGCTGAACTTGCACCACGCGATGTCGTTGCGATCGCTTCAATGCGCACCATGAATAAAACTGGCGCACATCACGTCTGGTTGGATGTTCGACATTTAACTGGCTTTGAAGCGCGCTTCCCAACTATCTACGCATCATGCATTGCGCACGGAATTAGCCCTGCAAAAGATTTGATCCCAGTCGCTCCTGCGTCACATTACGCATCAGGGGGAGTGC
>JAPLBI010000025.1 GCA_026392815.1 Actinomycetota bacterium | reverse complement strand
CAGCGCGATTTGGAGTTGAAGTAACAATTCCGTTAGCATCAACAATTTTTACCGTATCCGTTTGAGCAAGGCCCGGAATAACTGCAACGTCACCGCTCTCAAGAGCAGCAACAACGCGTTTTGCTAAGTCAGGGGATGCAAGTGCGCGAGCCGCATCGTGAATCAAAACGTATTCAGCACCTGCTGAAACTTTCGATAATCCGATGCGCACGCTCTCAGAACGTGTAGCTCCACCAGTTACAACAGTTATGCCATCGCCAACCAGGGTTTGAATCTCTTTCTCATACCCGCTAGGTGCAGTAACAATTATTTGATCAACAACTGAAGAGATAGCAGAAACGGCGTGCTCGATAAGGGTGCGATCACCAAGTTGGATTAAGGCTTTGGGAATTGCTGCGCCAAATCTTTCGCCGCTACCTGCAGCAGCAATGATTGCGGCGATCATGAGAAGAGTTTGTTACTTAAGAAGCGAGAACCTCGTCAAGGAGAACTGCAGCCTTTTCTTCATCTGTGCGCTCAGCAAGAGCTAGCTCAGAGATAAGGATCTGCTTCGCCTTGGCGAGCATGCGCTTTTCACCAGCAGAGAGTCCACGATCGAGATCGCGACGGTAAAGATCGCGCACAACTTCTGCGACCTTAATGACATCTCCTGATGCAAGTTTTTCGAGGTTTGCCTTGTAACGACGTGACCAGTTTGTTGGCTCTTCGGTGTAAGGCTGACGAAGTACATTAAATACGCGATCAAGGCCGGCGGCTTCGATAAGAGCTGCTCCGTGATGGGGATAAACAACGGTTTCGCCGACCTTAAATGTCATGTGTTGCCCTTCGCTAGACGACCAATTCTACCAGCCATTTCTAAGGCAGAAAACCCCATTTATTAAGGCTAAATTGCATAAGGGGAATATCCCGTTAAAACGCATGAGAGAATGTGCCTTATGCCTCGCACTAAAAAAGCACTTACATCACTTATTGCTATTTCTCTTGCGCTAACACTTACTGCATGTGGGCCAGGACAAGATGCGCCAACTCGCATGATTAAGCAAGTAACAGATGGTGTTGAGCTCTCGCTCAAAGATAATGGCGTTGATATTGAAGTACTGAACTTGCTATTAGTTGCAACTGAAACAGGCGATGCAGTTCTAGTTGGAACAATCGTTAACCAAGGCGATGTTGAAGATAAGTTGCTTGGAATTGCTGTTGGTTCAAACCAAGCGGTTTTAACTGGCGAGAGCGCGCTAAAGAAGAATCAACCGATTCGTTTTGAAGGCGATACCGCAAACGCTAAAGCGGTCTTCTATGGTGTTTCACCTGTTGCAGGTCGCCACGTCAAGTTATCTCTTGGCTTTGCTCGCGCTGGTTACGTAACGGCAGAAGTAATCATTCGCGACAAGCGTGATGACTATAAAAACGTAACTTCAGGTGCTGCTACGCCAGCGCCTACTTCTTCCCCTGATTCGCAACCGCTTCAATAGCAGCCTTCGCAGCATCTGGATCTAGATACTCTCCGCCTTTTTTAACGGGCTTAAAGTCTGCATCTAAGTTATAAAGAAGTGGAATTCCGGTAGGAATATTTAGTTCAGCAATATCTGATTGCGAAATTCCATCTAGGTGCATCACTAGTGCGCGTAGTGAATTACCGTGCGCTGTGACAAGTACGCGCTTTCCAGCCTTTAGATCGGGAACGATAGATTCTTGCCAGTAAGGCATCATGCGCGTGACTACATCTTTTAGGCATTCTGTGGCAGGCAAATCTGAACCTAAATCTGCATAACGCGCATCGTTTGCTTGGCTATACGGATCATTCGCTTCAATTGCGGGAGGCGGCGTATCGTAAGAACGGCGCCATAACTTGAATTGTTCTTCACCGTATTTAGCGAGAGTTTCTTTCTTATCCTTGCCTTGCAGAGCGCCGTAGTGGCGTTCATTTAAACGCCAAGAACGACGAACCGGAATCCAGTGGCGATCACATGCATCAAGCGCCAGCTGTGAAGTATGGATCGCGCGGCGTAGAAGAGATGTGTGAACTACATCAGGCAGAAGGTTGCGCTCTGCCAATAGCTTTCCGCCACGTGCTGCTTCGGCTTCACCTGCTGCAGATAAACGAACATCTACCCAACCGGTGAAGAGATTCTTGGCATTCCATTCGGATTCACCGTGGCGCAGCAGGATTAATTCGTAGTTCGACATGGCGCTTATCTTGCCATGTTGCGTGCAAATATTTAAATCAGATGCTTAAAGGCGTCGAGATTTGCCAGTGATTCACCGCGATTTACTCGCCATGCCCATTCACGGTGGATGGCAGTCGCAAAGCCAAGTTCCAGTAGTGGATTAAATGATGAATCTGAATATTGCAGCACTGCGCCAACTAAACGATCAATCTCGCGATCGGTTACTGCGCCTAGTGGTAATCGCCCAACTAAGAAGATATCGCCAAGCTCATTTGTGGCAAATGCGATTCCGTACATCCCTGCATTCTTTGCCATACACCAGGCATGAACTGCCGCCTCGTTATCATCAGGTTTGCGAATCACAAATGCGTTGATGCTTAATGAGTGATCGCCAACAATTAGCGCACAGTGAGTCTGCAACTTCTTCTCACCTGGCAAAGTAATCAGGAAGGTATTGGCATCTTTCTGATCGAATTCGAGATCGTGCGAATCAAGAAATTCTTCGATAACAATCCGTGGATCAATAGCAGCCACTATTAACCGATCGACTTGGCAGAGCGAGCTGCATCAGAGATAACTTGATCGTAAATATCTAAAGTGCCGCGGGCGGTTGCATCCCAGCCGAAGTGAGATGCATGTTCAATCGCGCCCATAGAAAGCAGTACGCGACGCTGTGGTTCTTGCAGTAAACGCGCTAAAACAGATGACCAAGCGCGTGGATCGTGGCCATCTACAAGTACGCCAGAGATACCGTCGGCAACTGCGGTACGAAGCCCACCAACTGCAGTTGCTACAACTGGTGTGCCACAAGCTTGTGCTTCAAGTGCAACGAGTCCAAAACTTTCAGAGTAACTTGGAACACAAACTAAATCAGCGGCGCGATACCAGTTAGCAAGTTCAGCGCGTGGCACTGGTGGATTAAACTTCACAACATCATCAATACCAAGCCAGGTAACGAGTTCTTTTAGACGTTCTACTTCACTGCCATTTGCACCAGATGCCCCGCCAACGATGTAAACGCGAAGCTTTGGGCGCAGCTGTGGGGAATGCAAAAGCATCTCAGAGGTAGCGCGGATTAATAGTTCAGGGCCTTTATGTGGCTGGATACGCCCAACAAAAGTTATTACATGGGCATCGGCATCAATACCTAAAACTTTACGAGCGGCTTGACGACCCGCACCCGGAGTGAAGTTATATAGATCAACACCTGGCGTAACCACGTGAACGATGTCAGGGCAAGCTTCATATAGCGAAACCAGGCTGGCTGCTTCCGCATCGGTATTAGCAGTCAACGCATTTGCTGCCGCAACGATCTGCGTTTCACCTTGCACGCGGATCATTGGTTCAGGGGTTTCACCTTCGGCGAGATTTAAATTCTTAACGCGCGCCATGGTGTGCATTGTGTGCACCAACTGCATCTTTAAATCTTTAGCGACTCGCATCGCAACTTTTCCAGATAACCAGTAATGCGAATGGATCAGGTCGTAGTGACGATCGCCAGAGAGCGCCTTTTTAAATTCAGCGCTGAGTTCAGCAAAGTGTTGTGGCACTTGCTCTTTAGTTAAATGAAGATCATGGCCGGCATCTAAGTGATGGACATTTACGCCAGGAGAAAGTTCATCTACTTCTGGAAGGTCTAAGTGATCGCGGCGTGTGAAAATATCTACTTCCACACCTTGCGCCGCCATACGAGCCGCGCTTTCAGCCACATAAATATTCATGCCACCGGCATCACCAATACCCGCTTGTTCAAGCGGACAGGTGTGCACCATCAACATGGCTACGCGGCGTTGCATTCCCTAAGGGTACGCCCAATTAATCAACGCTGCTAAATGGTCGCGCGAATGGTGCCGATTGCACGCGGGCCACCCATGACTTTTTCTGGGGTTAGCGGTGTATCGATTCCAAATTCATTTAAGCAGGCATGAACGATCGTGCGAAATGCACGAAGTGAGCCATCGCTTACTTTAAATACAAAGGTGCGGCCATCGGCAAGTGAGCAAACATTGACCGCCTCTGCGCCATCTTTCATAAATAAGCCAGGTACCTGTTGCATCATCTCGGTGTTGTGGCGACCTGTCCCACCAATCATTTCAGGGAATTTGCGAGCTGCATCCATAACATCTTGATGGATTGGATCAATTGAAATAGTTATTGCACGGATTGCGCGAGCTAAACCAATTACTGAAAGCATAAATAGCGGTGCACCGCAGCCATCGGTTGAAGTAAAGGAAATACTCTCACCGGCTAACTTTTCAAGTTCTTCCTTGATCGCAACCTGCAGCGGATGAGATTGTTCTAAATAACTTTCAATAGGCCAACCGTTTTTCACACAAGTTGCCAACATAGCCGCATGTTTTCCGCTGCAGTTCATGGCAATTCGTGTTGGTGGGTTATCTCCCCATGCGCGACGTTCATTTTCTCCAAGTGGGCGATCTAGCGCACATTGCAGTGCGTTTTCACCTAGTCCAACGCTGGCCAAGATTTCGCGGGCACCATCGATATGCATTGCAGCGCCTGAATGGCTAGATGCGGCAAGTGCCAATAAACGTGGTTCTAACTGCAGACCATGGCGCACCATCGCTGATGCTTGTGCGCATTTAACGGTAGAACGCGGAAATATTTGGGTATCAATATCGCCCAATGATTTAAAGAGTGAACCATCAGAATTTAACATCGCCAAGAATCCGCGGTGTTCGGACTCTACAAATCCATCACGAACGTATTCGGCTAAGACCGCGTCGTTAAACATATTTATTTACCGTTTACTCGGTCTGACGTTCTAGCGAAGACCAGATATGAGCCTGAAGTTCTTGTCCTTCGGCTGCCATGTCGTAAGCGAAGAACAGCTCGCCCGCAACAAGACCATATAAACGCACACCCGCTGTAACAATCTTGGCCGATGGCGCCGAATAACCTTGATCAAGAACTAGCTGAATCTTTGGACCATCAAACTGTCCGACCCAACCTTCAGTGATTCCGGTGTTATGTGAAATCAAAACTTCTAAAACATTGTTTGGCTTAACGCGCCAGAAGCCAGTTTCTGATCCCGCCGGGCGAATGATTTCGCCTTCGGCGTCGATGATCCAAGAACGTGAGTAATAGTTTAGAAATGGGCGTCCATCATGATTAAAGACAACCTCGTGTGCGTATTCAAAGCTTTCAATATTTGGGTATTCCCCGCGGCCTTTACCGCGCCAGGTGCCAACCATCCAGGCAAGTGGATTTAAATCTGGATGCAGACCTTCTGGAATAGTAAAAGCCACTTAGAGTCTGCCCCTTCGATATGTGCGCGCATCACGTGCTTGAGATTCGCGGCGCCCTCGGAAACCATAAATTAAAAGGCCAACGCCAATTGCTAATGAGATTAAACCCAATAAAACAGCGCTAACGATTTCCACGCCGTAATCCTACGGCCTCTACAGGCGGCTAACGGTCCAGATAATCACGAGCATCGCCGCAAAGACAACTAAACCCTGTGCAATCGTGGCCATTTAGGCAGGCACGATCACTTGTTGGGATGCGGCCACGCCTTCGACAGTTAACTGCGCATCAACCGGCGTATTTCGCTTAACAATTGCCAGAGCGATTGGACCTAATTCAAAGTGGCGTGCAACTGTGCCAAGAAAACCTACTTGTACTTCACCATTCATAACCGGTGTACCTGGTGCTGGCATAACAACTTGGCTGCCATCTAAATGCAGCAGAACCAAACGACGTGGTGGGTTTCCAAGGTTAAAGATCTTCGCAACAGTTTCTTGGCCGCGGTAGCAACCCTTATTCATGTGTACTGATTTGTTAAGTACACCAAGCTCATTGGGAATTGATTTATGGTCGGTTTCAAAGGCAATGCGCGGGCGACCTGCAGCAACGCGTTCGGCATCAAGTGCCCACGTACCAACCTGCATCGCGGTTGCGCCAAAAGTTTCTTGCATCTGCTCTAGCTC
>JAPLBI010000163.1:714-10028 GCA_026392815.1 Actinomycetota bacterium | reverse complement strand
CCAAATTTAGTTGAAACCGTAAAAGGTTATGCCGCGCACGAACAAGGCACCTTCGATGCCGTCGTCACAGCGCGCGCTA
This sequence comes from Actinomycetota bacterium, assembly GCA_026392815.1. Lineage (GTDB taxonomy): Bacteria > Actinomycetota > Actinomycetes > Nanopelagicales > Nanopelagicaceae > Planktophila. Next base: position 9,949 of record JAPLBI010000163.1, on the reverse strand, counting down.
AGGCGACCACTGCTTCAGGCGTTGCCGATGTTGCAGCCGCTGATGGAATGTTGACGCAAGCGCTCCGCGGTTTGCTCGCAGTTGCTGAGGCTTACCCAGATCTCAAAGCATCATCAAACTTCTTATCTCTACAAGAAGAACTTTCAACTACTGAAAATAAAGTTGCCTTCTCACGTCAGTTCTACAACGACAATGTTCGTAACCTCAATACTGCTGTAAAAACCATCCCCACCAACTTTTTCGCAGGTTTTGCCAAGGTTACAGAGCGCGAATTTTATGAAGTTGAAGATCCACAAGATCGCAACGTGCCAAAGGTAACTTTCTAACAAACAATGGCAATAAATGATTTTCGCGCCCAGCAGAGCGCAAATAAAGGAAAGACCTATTTCCTTCTTGCTTCAATGGGTCTACTCACCGGACTTGTTGCATATGCCGCGCTAACTTACTTCGGCGCTGGCACATCAACTTTTATGGTGCCACTCGCAGTTGGTATTTCACTAATTGGCGTCTGGGGCTCTTATTACGGCTCAGATAAATTAGTTTTAAAGATGACCGGTGCCAAGTTAATTCAGCGCGAAGATAACCCCGAACTCTTTAACGTCATTGAAGAAGTGGTCATCGCAAGTGGACTACCTATGCCACAGGTTGCAATTGTGGTCGACACCGCACCAAACGCTTTTGCAACAGGGCGCGATCCCGATCACGCACTTATTGCATTTACTACTCGCATCTTGGAAGTTATGGATCGCGACGAACTGCAAGGCGTAATTGCTCACGAGATGGCGCACGTTGCCAATCGTGACACCCTTGTTTCAGCAGTTGCTGCAACAACGGCAGGTGCGATTGCCATTTTGAGTGATTTCTTAATGCGCATGATGTGGTTCGGTGGCGGACGTCGCGATCGCGATAGCAACGCCAACCCAATCATGTTGGTAGTTTCGCTCTTTGTTTTAATCCTGGCGCCAATTGCGGCAACACTACTTAAGAGCGCAATTTCACGCCGTCGTGAATCACTCGCTGATGCCACTGCTGTTTCATTTACTCGCAATCCTGCCGGACTTCGCAAGGCACTTGAAGTACTTGCTGCGGATTCAACTATCGTGCATCAGAAATCAAATGCCGTTGCGCATATCTGGATTGAATCACCCCTAGACGGGAAAGCTGTCTCCAAGATGTTTTCGACTCATCCACCGATCGAAGAACGCATCGCAACTCTTCGCGCGATGGAGTCTCTAGGAAACTAGCTTCCCAGCGGGAAAAAGAGGGTAAACACCGCACCTTTTCCGACTTCGGATTCAACACTAACTTCGCCAGCATGGGCGCGCATAACCGCATCAACAATGGAAAGTCCTAAACCTGTTCCTTCACCATCTGTGCGAACCCGCGATGCATCAGCGCGATAGAAGCGCTCAAAGATTCGCGCTTGATCCGCATCTGATAAACCAGGGCCGTTATCGGCAATTCGAATACGAACTCCATCAATATCTTGCTTTAGAGAGACATCGATAACCGTTCCGGCAGGTGTGTGAGTACGCGCATTAGCAAGCAAGTTTGCGACAACTTGATGAATTCGATCCTTATCTCCAAGTGCATAAATTTCTTCAGCTTGCTCATTAAAGTTTACGGTGTGATTTTGTCCAGCGGCACGTGCAGAAGCAACTGCATCGGAAACAATTTTTGTGAGGTTAACCGGATCTGATTTCATTTCCCGCGATTGATCAAGGCGAGCCAAAAGGAGTAGATCTTCGACAAGTGAACCCATTCGCTTTGATTCGTTCTCGATACGGCCGATTAGCTCTTTCGTCTTCTCTTCACCAGTAACTGCTCCCTGGCGATGGAGTTCGGCAAAGCCGCGGATAGCGGTAATCGGTGTGCGAAGTTCGTGTGAAGCATCGGCCACAAAGCGGCGTAATTTACTTTCGCTTTCTAAACGCGCAGCAAAAGATTCTTCAATTCGCCCCAACATTGTATTTAGCGTACCGACCAAGCGCCCGACTTCAGTATTTGGTTTTACATCTGGAAGACGCGCAGTTAGATCACCTTCGGCGATTCTTTCGGCAGTTGCTTCAACGTTAGCTAGCGGCTTAAGTCCGACAATAATCATCTTGCGAGAGGCGAGTGCGATAAAGAAGATCATAAAAAGGCCAATAAGAATAAAGAGACCTTGCAAGCGCGCGAGAATACGATCTATATCTTCAAATGAATGTGCAACGACTACCTTCCCTAAACCAGAAGGAAGTGTTCGCAAAAGAACGCGAAAATCATGATCGTCAGTTTCAATCGTGAATGGGCGATCTCCATATTTAGCGGCTTTTTCTGGCGTGATTGCCTTTAAATAACTGGTTATCTCGGTGGCATTTAGATCTCCACCAATCTGACCGAGCACTACTCCTGCTGGCCCAATTAACGTTACTGATGTTGCAGTTGGAATACTGCGCAGCGGGCGCACCTGCATTGAACGAGCTTCGTTGCCGTTGAAATCATCTTCATCAGATTCAATTCCAGCGCTTTCTAGCCGCGGCATAGAACCACCAGCGACACTTAGGAGTTCGTTATCTACCTCTTGTGTTAAGTAATTTCGAAGTAGCGATTGAGCGGCGATATCTGATGCCACAACACCTAGCGTAGAAAGCAGAACCACACCTAAAGTCAGGCGGTTGAGCAGACTCCAACTAGAGAACGATGGCATTCCTCATTCTACTTCGCTGCAGGCAAGCGAAGGCGATAACCAACGCCGCGGACCGTATGAATTAGTGGTGGGTCGAAGATATCGATCTTCTTACGCAGGTAAGAAATATAAGTTTCGACGATTCCGGCATCACCGCGGAAATCGTATTGCCATACATGATCAAGGATTTGAGATTTAGAGACTACGCGATCAGCGTTAATCAAAAGGTAACGTAGTAGTTGAAATTCAGTAGGTGACGTCTCAAGCAAAACGCCGCCACGACGAACTTCATGAGTTGCTTCATTTAGTTCAAGATCGGCGAAGCGAATCTTTTCATCGTCGGTATTTATCTCAGCAACACCGATACGGCGAAGCAGAGCACGCAAACGCGCAACAAGTTCTTCCAAACTAAATGGTTTGGTCATGTAATCATCGCCACCGATTGTTAACCCAGCAACTTTATCTTCCATGCCATCTTTAGCAGTTAAGAAGAGAACGCCAATATTTAAACCTTCGCTGCGCAATTGGCGACAGACTTCAAAACCATCTGAATCTGGAAGCATCACATCGAGTACGACAGCATGCGGTTTGAATTCTTCAGCAACTGTTAAAGCTTCAGAGCCGGTCGCAGCAGTGCGAACTTCAAAACCGACGAAGCGCAGACTTGTTGAGATTAAGTCGCTGATACTGGATTCATCATCGACGACGAGAATTCGGTAATTGGTGTTTTCAGAGCTCTTAGGCATGGTTTGAGAATGCTCTCACAGCCTGAGAAAAGGCTGAGAAAAGGTGTAAAAAAGAGGGTTATTCGCTTAACGACAATTTTGTTGGGCGATGACGCTTCGCTCTATCGCCATTTACTCGGTCGATTACGCTGCGCTTATCTCCATTTAGTGGCGAGGCTGAATCCAACCCCAATAAAGCTAAAGCCGATAATCATGTTCCATGCGCCGATACCCGGAATTGGATAGGTGGTCTGGCTTACGTAGAAGACGACGATCCAGAAGAGGCCGACCAGGAAGTTGGCGACCATAACTGGGGCAAGCCAGCTTGGGCTCTCGATTGGGCCGTGTGGCTCAGCATCAAAGACCTGCTCTTCGTGAGCGTGCTGTTCTTGAACCTTTTTACGCAATTTCGACTTTGGCATAGGTAGAAGGCTACATGGAAAAGCCAATCCTGGAAACTGCAGATCTGAAAAGAACAAATCTGGAAACTGCCCGCCCGCCAACCCTGCAAGAATTGCCCCATGTCCCGGATCCTCGTCATCGATAACTACGACTCGTTCGTATTTAACTTGGTGCAATACCTCGGCCAACTTGGCGCCGAATGCATCGTTAAGCGAAATGACGAAGTAAGTGTTGAGGAAGCCGGCGAATATGACGGAGTACTTATCTCTCCCGGGCCTGGCACCCCAGAAGAGGCCGGCATCAGTATCGCGATGATCAAATACTGCGCAGATAAAAACATTCCACTCTTTGGCGTTTGCTTAGGACATCAAGCAATTGGTGTGGCATTTGGCGCAACTGTTTCTCGCGCACCCGAGTTACTGCATGGAAAAACTTCACAAGTGTTGCACGAAGGAAAAGGTGTTTTAACAAGCCTTCCCTCACCATTTACGGCAACTCGTTACCACTCACTAGCAGTAGAACGCGACACAGTTAGTAGCGAATTAGAGATTACTGGTTCTACTGAATCCGGCGTTGTTATGTCGATGCGCCATAAAACTTTGCCAATTGAAGGTGTGCAGTTCCACCCCGAATCAGTACTGACTGAACACGGACATTTAATGCTCGCTAACTGGTTAACGCAATGCGGAGACATCGACGCGCTCGCAAAGTCAGTGGGCTTATCTCCAGTTGTTGGAAAGCGCGCTTAAATTACGGCGCTTTATTAATTGTAATTGTTACTGGCTTACCAATAGTTTGCGTTGTTCCGGCATCAGGTGCTTGTCGTATAACAACACCAACTGCTTGCGCTGCATCGTAATCGTTAAACTCACGAACTAAGAAGCCCGCTTGAATTAAAAGTGTTTTCGCTTGAATCGCTTCTACGCCAATCAAACTTGGAACTTCAACTTCACCGCTGGCAATTGTTAGAACAACTCCCGCACCAGCAGTAATTTTTGATCCAGGTTCAGGAAGAACGCTCAAAACAGTTCCTTGCGCCTCATCAGATGGCGCAGCTTCAGTTCGGGAAATAACTAAACCTGCCGCGGCAAGTGAAGTCCGCGCATCGATCAAAGACATTCCAACTAAGTCATCGGGAACAATCGCATCACCTGGACCGTCAGAGATAGTTAGCGTTACTGCAGAACCCTTAGTTGCTTGCGTAGTTGCAAGCGGAATTTGGCTGGCTACTCGATCTTTAGGGATACGTGGATCATGCGCACGCTGCACAGTGACGGTGTAATCACCTAAAAGCGCCCGCGCTTGATCTTCAGTAAGGCCAACTACGTTAGGGATTTCATTGCCTAGCGATGGTGTTGAACCGCCGTTGAGCGAAAGACCAACCACTGCAAGTACGCCAACTAGCAAGAGAGATATTCCAGAGATAACTGCGGTGCGACGAGAGACAATTGGTCCGCGCGCAACTTTCGTTGAGATATTTTCACCGGCGCGAATTTTATTTAAATCTTCCAGCATCGCACGCGCAGAAACATAGCGATCTTCAGGTTTCTTAGATAAAGCAACTTCCAACATAACCTCAACGCTTTCGGGAAGATCAGGTTGAAGTTGGCGAGCTGGAGTTAAATGTCCTGATACATGTTGGTAGGCGATTGAAACTGGAGTCTCTCCCGTAAATGGGGGACGACCAGTTAATAGTTCGTATAACAAACAACCAGTTGAATAAATATCTGTCGGAGTATCTGCGACTTCACCAAGTGCTTGTTCAGGAGATAAGTATTGTGCGGTGCCGACAACGTTCCAGGTGCTAGTTAACGTTGCACCGAGATCATCCATCGCACGCGCGATTCCGAAATCCATCACCTTCACGTCACCACCATCGGTGATCATCACGTTTGCGGGTTTAATATCGCGGTGAACGATGCCGCGTTGATGTGAATAATCAACGGCTTCTAAAATTCCAGCGCCGATTTCAAGTGCGCGATCAAGTGGCAAACGTTCGCCACCGTGAATCAACTCGCGAAGTGTGTGGCCAGAGACAAGCTCCATAACAATGTATGGCGCAGGTTCTTCACCTGAGTCATAGACAGCAACAACACCTGGATGGTTTAAACCAGCGGCAGCTTTCGCTTCTTTACGAAAGCGCGAAACGAAGGTGGGGTCTTTCGCGAGATCACTTCGCAGGATTTTTACAGCAACTTCGCGAGATAAACGTTGATCCTGCGCAATATAGACATCGGCCATTCCGCCGGTGCCGATCATTTCACCGAGTTGGTAGCGGCCGCCCAAAATTTTATTCATCATGGTTTTGCCGCTCCTAACTTTTCTACTTGGGTGGAACTTTCTTCGACAATATCAGCGATTACTATCGTGACGTTATCTGGTGCACCATTTATATAAGTTGCATCAATCAACGCATCGACTGCTTCGGCAGCACCCTTTCCTTTGATAAGAGTTTTGATCTCTTTCTCAGTGAGAACGCCACTTAAGCCATCGCTGCACAATATGTAGCGATCCTGAACTTTTCCTTCGAAAACATGAAGTGATGGCTCAAGATTTCCCTCACCCATCAGCGCCTGGGTCAACATAGATCGTTGCGGATGCACCAGCGCCTCTGATTCAGAAATTACACCTTTATCCAATAACTCTTGCAGAACGGTGTGGTCGGCGCTGAGCTGCTCGAGAGTGTTTCCACGCAGACGATAAGCGCGGGAATCTCCGATATGGAGCAAAGAAACTTCAGTACCACTTATGAATAGAGAGGTAAGAGTTGTTCCCATCCCGGCAAGGGCTGGTTCATCGCTAGCGACGGCGCGAATCTGCGCATCAATAGTGTGTAGAGAATTTAAATAAAGATCACTTGCTGAATCAAGATCAATATTTTCAGCCGTGAAAGTCGGTGCAATTTCTGAGAGCGTATTTATTGCAACGCTCGATGCAACTTCACCACCAGCGTGGCCACCCATTCCATCGGCAACCGCGATTACTTGCGCGCCAATAAGTGCAGAGTCCTCATTGCCGTTGCGCACCAAACCAAGCGCTGAACGCGCAGCGCATTGGAAGTACAAGGCCTTCATGACGCTAAGCCTACCCAAGCCCATTGGTACTGGGGTATTGATGTTAATCTCGAACTATGAAGATCTACGCTCACCGCGGGGCATCTCATGACTTTCCTGAGATGACCATGATCGCCTATGAAAACGCAGTCAAGCAGGGCGCCGATGGTTTCGAATGCGATCTGCGCCTAACTAAAGATGGCGTCGCGGTTCTTTGGCACGACGCAGATTTAAAGCGCCGCGCAAATAACGCCGCCGTAGTTCACGAATCAACATATGCGCAGTTAGTGGCAATTTATCCGCAGATTGTCACTCTTGAGCAATTTATAGATTTCGGAATTACCGAAAAGAAATCTTTATTGCTAGAAACTAAACATCCAGTTCCTTCACGCACTGAAATTGAAAACCATGTAGTTCAGAAATTACATAAAGAGGCAAAACGAATTGAAAAAGCGGGTATTGATATAACGGTTATGTCTTTCTCTTGGTTTGCAGTCGAACGCGTTAAACAACTTGATCGATCAATCGCCTTGACTTATTTAATTCGCGAAACAACTCCACGTCTATCCGTGAGATATACATCAGCGCATTCAATCGGCCCCGGCATTGCGCAATTGCGCAAAAAGCCAGCGCTAGCGCAGCAGATTAAATCTGCCGGCAAGAAGTTAAATGTCTGGACCGTTGATGAACCATCCGACATCATCTTGTGTCGCCATCTCGGTGTCGATAATTTGATTACCAATCGCCCCGCCTTTGCGCGTGAGGTTCTTGCCGCTAATTAATTACTGGAAATCTTTGGCTATGGAGCAGGTATCCTTAGCAAGTGAGCGCAGCAGATAGCCATAGATTCGCCTATTTAGGTCCAGTAGGTACCTTTACTGAGGCTGCGCTAAATAAGATCACTTGCGATACCGATGTAAAAATCCCTTTCGCAAATGTCACTGCTGCCCTTAACGCAGTTCGCACCGGCGAAGTTGATTACGCCCTTGTGCCAATTGAGAATTCTGTAGAAGGGGTTGTCGCACGCACCCTCGATGAACTCGCAACAGGGGATCCCTTAACTATCTCTGGCGAAGTTACCTTGCCGGTCACCTTTGCGCTTATGACTAAGCCAGGTGCAACAGAAATTAAAAGAATTGGCACCCACCCACATGCTGAGTCACAGTGCCGCAGCTACATCGCAAAAAATTATCCGCACGCAGAAGTTGTCCCAACGAACTCCACATCTGCCGCCGCCGAGTTAGTCAGTAAAGGCGAGCTCGATGCCGCGATTGCATCAAGCGTTGCAGCAGAACATTTTGGCTTAGAAATCCGTGCCGAAAATATTGGCGATAACAATGGAGCAGTCACTCGCTTTATCGCAGCCCAGAAACCAGGTTGGATTCCTGAGCCAACGGGCGACGATCGCACCTCCATGGCGATCTTTATCGATATCGATCACGCTGGAGCGCTGCTTGAGATCCTGCAGGTATTTGCCAAGCGCAACGTCAACTTAACTTTTATTCAAAGTCGCCCGACTGGACGCGAACTTGGTCACTACCATTTCATCATTGATGTCGAAGGACATATCAACGATGAAGCAGTCGGTGGCAGCGTTGCCGAACTTCGTGAGATTTGTGATGACATTAGATTCTTAGGTTCTTACCCACGAGAGGTGCGTTAAAGCATGATCGATATCAAACTCCTTCGCGAGAATCCAGATCTAGTTCGCGCATCACAAAAAGGTCGCGGCGAAGATGTCACGATCGTCGATCAAGTACTTGCTATCGATGATGTACGCCGTGCCGCAATTACCGAATTCGAAACTCTGCGCGCTGAACAAAATACGCTTTCCAAGTCAGTAGGCGCTGCAAAAGGCGATGAAAAGGCTGCTTTATTAGAGAATGCAAAAGCGCTGGCAGATAAAGTAAAAGCTGCTGATGCTAAGCGTGCTGAAATCGAAGCGAAAGCCAACGCACTTGTGATGCAACTTTCAAACTTACTGGACCCAGAAGCGCCAATCGGTGGCGAAGCAGATTTCGTAACCATTGAACACGTTGGCACACCACGTGATTTCGCTAAAGATGGTTTTGAAGCAAAAGATCACGTTGAACTCGGCAAATTACTTGGCGCAATTGACACTGAACGTGGTGCAAAAGTTTCTGGATCTCGTTCATATTATTTAACCGGCGTTGGAGCGATGCTTGAATTCGCACTTGTTAACTATGCGATTCAAAGCGCGCTAAAAGCCGGATTTACCCCTGTTATTCCACCAGTGCTTGTAAAGCCTGCAGCGATGGAAGGCACTGGATTTCTTGGACAAGCGGCCGAAAATGTTTATCACCTTGAAAAAGATGACTCTTACTTAGTCGGCACAAGCGAAGTTCCACTGGCTGCATTCCATATGG
>JAPLBI010000163.1:0-612 GCA_026392815.1 Actinomycetota bacterium | reverse complement strand
GTACACCAATTCGATAAAGTTGAAATGTTCTCCTTCTGTAAGCCAGAAGAAGCCAAGGAAGAACATAAGCGTTTGCTGCAATGGGAGAAAGATTTCTTAAATGCGATGGAGATCCCCTTCCGGGTAATCGATGTGGCATCTGGTGATCTTGGGTCAAGTGCAACGCGTAAATTTGATATCGAAGCTTGGATCCCAACACAGAAGGCATATCGCGAAGTTACAAGTACTTCTAACTGCACCGAATTCCAAGCCCGCCGCTTAAATATTCGCTATAAAGATGCTGACGGCACAAAGGCCGTCGCAACGTTAAACGGCACCTTGGTTGCGATTCCACGCATGATTGTTGCGATTCTTGAGAACCACCAAAATGCAGATGGCACAGTAAACGTGCCTGCTGCGTTGCAACCATTCCTTGGCACCAAGAGATTTGAGCTTGTGTGAGCGATCGTCGCCCAAAGTTAATTGCAACAGATTTAGATGGCACGATCGTTCCTCATGATGAAGCAATTTCACACCGCACAATCGCTGCATTTACCAAGGCGCGCGATCTCGGCGTAGAAATATTCTTTGTCACCGGCCGTCCGCCACGTTGGATGGGCGATGTGCGAGAAG
>JAPLBI010000200.1:672-5648 GCA_026392815.1 Actinomycetota bacterium | reverse complement strand
CAAGCAACCTACCCGATGGCTCGAACGAGCAGTTCTCAAACGCCATCTGCGTGGTCTTGCTTCAGGTGGGGTTTACCAAGCTATCTGCATCACTACAAATACTGGTGGTCTCTTACACCACCGTTTCACCCTTACACATTTGCATGTGCGGTCTATTTTCTGTGGCACTAATCCCGCGGATTTCTCCGGGTGGGCGTTACCCACCACCTTGCTCTGTGAAGTCCGGACTTTCCTCGGTGCTTACGCAACGCGGTGATCCGGGCGACTCTTCGTAAATAAGGATACGGCAATAATTAAAGGTTAAGCGCGGCCTTTATATTGAGCATAGATACGCCTGATTTTTCTTCTGCAGGCTCACGCGCTTTATCTTGTTCGCTCATCATCCAATCCGAGAAGCCAAACTTTTCAAGTTCTGCAAATAGCCCAACTAGATCAAGCGCTCCTTCGCCAGCTGGCACAAAGAGATAGTGATCTTCAACAGCCACGTTCATACCGTCGTATTCACCAGCGATAAGTTTTTTCAGAATCTCTGGATCAACATCTTTAATGTGAACATGTGTAACACGTTTTCCGTATTCGACTACGCCAGCAACGGGATCTCCTCCACCGACAATCCAATGTCCAACATCAAGACACATGCCAACCAAGTCAAAATCAAGAAGCGCCATTAGCTTTCTGGTCTCTTCAGGAGTTTCAATATAAGTGGCTGCATGTGGATGAAATGAAGAACGAATTCCGGCGGCTTTCGCTAACTGCGCGTACTTAGCAATGTGATCGGCTAGTTTTTGGTAACCCATATCGGTTAGGTGTGGACCAAGATGTGTGCGGCCTGCGTAAATATCTCGTTCTAAAGTTCCATCAACGGCAAATACCAACATTTCAACTTTGGCACGAATAGCTGCATCAACGATCTCTTGCGAATGAGTATCGGCGGTTGCAAGCGGGCCGTTCTCATCACAGGCAATATCCAGGTACTGCTCGGCAGTAGCCAAGTTGTGCTTCTTCATTTGGTCTAAAAACTTATCCGAATTTGCCTGCTCAACAGAGATTTGGATTCCTTTGAAACCATATGCAGCAATTCTCTTCAAGAAATCTTCGGACTTTGCCATCTCAAACTTCCAGTTAAGGGCAACGATTCCAACCTTGGAGCTTTTTAAGAGATTGTTCATTTTCTATTTCACCTCGTGGATTAGATCTATAAGAATAGTTGACCAGCTAAAGTCAGGAGCCCCACGACCATGTGCAGTTTGCGGGTTGTAGTACTCGCGAAATCCACTCTTACGAACCATTGCGATGCTCTGGTTGGTTATGTGGCGCGCTAAGTCGTTGCGACCGTGGCGCTTTAATCCACGGGCGATATACCAATTGCTATTGATCCAAGAAGGTCCACGCCAAACTAAATTTCCGCCCACCGTATCCGGGCGATAAGTTGGATGGTTCATAACCGTACTCGGAATTGGATATTCGGCCCAATACTCTTCAGGATTCAAGATTCGTGCGATCAGTAAATCTGCTTTGCGCTTATCAAGATCCGGCAAGAGCAGTGGCATCAAACTCATAAAAGTGTTTACACGCAGTTGCTTATTCTCTTTACCGTTAACGCCGTAATAAAGACCATCTTCTTCATTCCAACAGAGTTCATCAAGTGACTTTCGAGCCTTAGCTGCTCTGTCCTGGTATTCGTCGTGACCGGCTTGATCTCCAACTTGCTGGCAGAGATCGGCAAGGACGTAGAGATTTTCAATGTAAATCGTATTAGTCATTACATCGGCAACGACAAAGTGGTTGAGATTAATCATCTTCTTTGGATCGCGATCAAACTTGTCATATGGATCGCAGATTGAATGCCAGCCACGATCCCAAGACTCGTGTTCTTCATCCTGGATATTCATGATTTCATCCCAGACTGGAGAGTGATCAATACCCGTTTCATCTGGCTGAACTACACGAACCAAGCCATCACCATATGGATTGCGCACAGTGTGAAGCCATTGGTAGAACCGCTTTACAGCAGGCAACACTTCGTTGATGAATTCAACCCCACGACCACGCTTTGCAACAGCGCTTACCGCTTCAGCCAAAAGAGGTGGTTGCATCTCATCAGAAAGGTATCGACTGCGGAATGCGATTGCATAGGTAGAAACCATCTCTTCGTAAGCATCGCGCTGCCAGAATGTTACGTGTGAGACAAAGCCATCGGAGTGCTGATTCTTAAGTAGACTCTTCAGCTCTGCCTCAGCTTTTTGAAGGTCTACATGACTCAACGCGATTGCGTGGAAGCAAGAATCCCAGAACCACTGAAATGGATAAGTAACGGATGAAGGACAAGTAAAGTCGAAATCATGACCGCACCAGTCGGCGTGGCCGCGTTGGCGATTGCGTTCATGTATCGCTGCGACTTCATCGCTCACCCAAGAAATATCATCTTGAGTTGGTGTGTGGTCGTTAATCTGCATTATTTCGCTACGATATCAGCCACATCTAAGAATAGGAATGCAATGAGCGCGATCAAAGTTGGAATTGTTGGAACTGGATCAGTTGCATCTTCAGTTCATCTACCGATACTGACTCGCCGCACAGATCTATTTGAGATCGTAGCTTTGGCCGACCTAAATGTTAACGCTGCACATGCCTTAGCTGATCGCTTTGGTATTTCAAGAGATGTTTGTTTTTCAGATCCTAAGAAAATGATTGATTCGAAAGAAGTTGATGCTGTTCTAATTTTGAATTCCGGCTCTCATGCCGAAGTAGTGGAGTTGGCACTTCGAGCCGGCAAGACATTATTTTGCGAAAAACCTCTTGCCTATTCTCGTGCAGAGCTAAATAGAATTGAAAAAGCCAAGTCTGAATCTGGATCTAATCTAATGATCGGTTATATGAAGACCTTTGATCCAGCAGTTGTTGAGGCGCAGAAAGCGATTAAGACGCGTCCGCGCACAGTCGACGTCTTAGTCTTACACCCAAGTGGAGATAGCCAACTGGTTACATCAGATGAATCGCTGAATATGCCTAAACCATCTGCTGAGTTAATTGAATTGTTTACAAAATCTCGCACAGCAGTTCAGGAGGAAGCTCTCGGTAAAGCGGGTGCAGCTTCATTTGGAAATCTGTATTCGGAAATGGTTCTTGGCAGCGTAATTCACGAATTCTCGGTGCTTCGCGCACTTGATGTTCATATCACTGAAGTCGATCACGTAGACCGCTGGCCAGCAGGTTCAGGGAGTGATTCGATCATTATTTTTGGGCGCACTGCCGATGGAGTTCGCGTAACGGTGCGTTGGTTCTATCTCGATCAATACCCGATGTACCAAGAAGAAGTTCGTTGGGTAAGCGATGAAGAAGGCCATCACATCGTCTTTCCAAGCCCTTACATTTTGCGCGTGCCAACGCAGCTTATTTCAACTTATCGCAAAGGTATTGACCACCAATCAAATAAATTTGAATCTTATAAGCCAGCCTTTGAAGTTGAATTAGAGGCGTTCTATCAACTAGTTAAGACTGGCAAGCAGGACGCAGATCCAATCGCTGATGGTCTCGAGGATTTAGCTTTGGCGCAGAAGATCGCCAAGAAGATCGCAGAAAATGAAGGTACCTCTTTAGGGGGCGAACTACTCCTTTGAGACTTCTTTACCTCTAGTTGCATAGAGGCTTGTAAGTGCCGTGATTACCAAAGTAGAGACGATTACCGTCAAGCTAACCTCAAGCGAAATATCAACAACATGCACGCCATTTTCATGTAACGCATGCAAGATCATCTTCACACCGATAAATGCCAAGATAAATGAGAGCCCGCGGCCAAGGTGAACCAGTCGATCCATTGCACCTTGTAGCAAGAAGTAGAGCTGACGAAGACCCATTAGCGCAAAGATATTTGCAGTAATTACAACGTAGGTGCTGGTTGTTAGACCAAGGATTGCCGGGATTGAATCAAGGGCAAATACGAGATCGGTAACGCCCAGCGCGATTAGCGCAATGGCGAATGTGCTTAGCCCACGGTTACGAAGGAAGGTAATCAACTTACCTTCATCTTTTTCTACCTCTTCTTTTTCATTGATTAGCTTCCAAGCGGTGAAGATTAAGAATGCACCAAAGACATAGAAGGCTGAGGTAAAGCGAGTTACAAGTGCGACTCCAGCAAAGATCAAAATCACGCGTAGAACAATGGCGATAAGGATTCCGAAGAGAAGAACAAGTTGCTGGGATTCTTTCTTTACCTTGAGCGTTGAAATCAAAATGATAAATACGAAGATATTATCGACTGAAAGCGCATACTCAGTCAGCCAACCTGCAAAGAATTCAGTCCGCAGTTGATCTGATGTCCAACGTGGCATTAGCAAACCAAAAGTTATAGCCGCAGCCACATAAAAGAGCGTCCAACCCAACGCCTCTTTTGTACTGGTCTCTTTATTGCGATGAGCAATGGCCAGGGCTAAATCAAAGATTATTACTGCAGCAAGACCACCGATAGTTAATAGCCACTCGGTTGAACTAATCATGGGCGGAAGTGTCCTGTCTCGTTAAGGCTACGCAGGGCGCGCAGTCCATCTGATGGCCAAATAGATATTGATGTTATTGAACAAGGTGCTGCATCTATATGGAAGACCGCTTCGGTGGGTGCCCCGGTAACAATCTGTGCCGCTAATTTAATGACTCCATTGTGAGTTACTACGACGACTCGCTGACCAGGATATTCAGCCGCTACTTTTTCTAACGCTTCTTCAACGCGAATACCTGCCTGATCGTAAGACTCGCCACCGGCAGGTGCGTAGGAAGATGAATTTAGCCAGGCTTGATATTCATCAGGGAACTTCTCTTTTACCTCTTCGAAGGAGAGGCCATCCCAATCGCCGAATGAAAGTTCGAACCAAATTTCATCAAAGTTGATTTCAAGTCCTGTGGCATCTGCAATTGCTTGCGCAGTCTGAGTAGTGCGCATAAGAGGAGAAGCAATTAAAACTTCTGGCTTTAACTTGGCT
>JAPLBI010000200.1:0-657 GCA_026392815.1 Actinomycetota bacterium | reverse complement strand
TCTGGCTTTAACTTGGCTATCTCTTTGGCGACAGCGGCAGCCTGAGATAAACCTTTCTCCGTTAACTCTGGATTGATTGGCCCAGTTCCTGAAAACTTTCGCAGCGGTGTCAGAATCGTTTCACCATGGCGAACCAGGTAGAGCATGGTTGGGACTTCGCTACCGCGAAGTCGCTCAGATAAATAGTTCTGTTGAACTTGTGGTTCAGGCTTATGTGCAGAGCCGCCATCTAAAGCCCTATTGGCTAAGCGATCGGCATGAGAATTTTCATCGCGTGGAATCCATGAGTATTTAACAAGCGAAGGATCATGTGCGGCGCGGCATTGCTTTGCAAGATCGCGCATATCGGCATGCTTGATCTGCCAACGACCCGACATCTGCTCAACAACTAACTTTGAATCCATGGCAACTTCTACAGTTGCTGCGGAATCCAATTTATTTATATGGCTTAAACCGGCGAGAAGTCCACTGTACTCAGCAACGTTATTCGTTGCAATTCCGATTACATCAAAGAGTTCGGCAACGATCTTTCCGTTTTCAGTAACCACTGCGCCGTAACCAGCTGGGCCTGGATTTCCACGAGAACCGCCATCAGCAGTTAATTTGAATT
This sequence comes from Actinomycetota bacterium, assembly GCA_026392815.1. Taxonomy (GTDB): domain Bacteria; phylum Actinomycetota; class Actinomycetes; order Nanopelagicales; family Nanopelagicaceae; genus Planktophila. The sequence continues at coordinate 47 of JAPLBI010000200.1, read as the reverse complement.
TGCGCGCCATTTATAGACCACGCACCAAAATGCACCGACATTCTTAG
>JAPLBI010000155.1 GCA_026392815.1 Actinomycetota bacterium | reverse complement strand
TTAAGGCGACATGGAAGCCAGTGCTAACAACACCTGAAGCGATCAAAGCCCTTTGTTTAGAGGCATCAGCAAATCCCAACTGCCTCGGCGTGATTACTTGGATGCATACATTTTCACCCGCCAAGATGTGGATCGGTGGCTTAAATGCGCTGCAGGTTCCAATCCTGCATTTGAATACCCAAGCAAATTCTGAACTTCCATGGGAAACCATTGATATGGATTTCATGAATCTAAATCAAGCAGCTCACGGCGATCGTGAACATGGCCACGTGCAAGCACGCCTGCATATGGCGCGCAAAGTAGTTGCCGGGCATGTAAGCGATAAGAACGTCACAACTCGCATCGCACATTGGATGCGCGCTGCTATTGGTTGGCATACAGCGCAAAACTTAAAGCTCGCACGCTTTGGCGACAATATGCGTTATGTGGCAGTTACCGATGGCGATAAGACCAGTGCCCAGATCGCACTAGGCATGTCTATTGAGGCTTACGGAGTTAACGCACTCGTTGATGCGGTTGCTGCAGTGGAAGAGAGCGCAATTGATTCGCTAGTTGCTGAGTACGAAAAGATCTTTGAAGTCTCTACCGAACTTAAAAAAGGTGGAGCCCGCCACGATTCACTGCGCTATCAGGCATCTCTTGAAATCGCGCTAGAACGATTCTTGGAAGCCGGAAACTTCACAGCGTTTACAACTAACTTTGAAGATCTCGGTGCACTCAAGCAACTCCCAGGTTTAGCAGTGCAACGCATGATGTCGAAGGGTTATGGCTTTGGCGGTGAAGGAGACTGGAAAACATCCGCACTGCTACGCATCATCAAGAGCATGACCGAAGGCCTTAAAGGCGGAACTTCATTTATGGAGGATTACACCTATCACTTCGGACCTGGTGAACCAAAAGTTTTGGGCGCACATATGCTCGAAGTCTGTCCCACAATTACAGATCAAAAACCAAAGTGCGAAATTCATCCACTTGGTATCGGTGGAAAAGATGACCCAGTTCGTTTAGTTTTCAACGCAACACCTGCACAAGGTCGCGTAGTTGGTTTAATGGATCTCGGTGATCGTTTTCGCATCGTTTCAAATGACATCGAAGTTGTTAAGCCAGATAAAGAGTTAAAGAAGCTACCTGTTGCATGTGCAGTCTGGAAGCCGGCCCCATCTCTTGCCACATCAGCTGAATCCTGGATCTATGCCGGCGGTTCGCACCACACCGTCCTAAGTACATCCCTAGATGTCGAGACGTTAAATGACTTCGCCAATATCGCCTCAGTCGAGCACCTGCGCATCAGCGCCGCGACCACCAGCGATGAGTTCCACAAGGAGATCAAGTGGAATGGCGCCTATTACAAGCTCTCTTCTCTGACCTAGAGAACCCCTCGCTGGGCGAGGTTTCTGGCCCGCCCTTTGTAACCTAAACGTTACCGCCGAAAGGCCGCAATAGGTTGACTCACCCCTAGCCCCGAACAAAGATACCTATATGTAGATTCCTGGTCCCCAAATATCCAGGCTGATACATATCCCGTAGTAGGAAATCCCTCTACATCGAGAAAGGCGTTACATGCTAAAGAAGTCAAAAGTAGCAGCTGTCTTCGCTGCACTTGCACTTGTTGTAACAACAGCTCCAGCATCATCTGCTGCAACTGATAAGCAACTTGAAATCTTTACCTGGTGGGCATCAGGCGGAGAAGCTGCAGGTCTAGAAGGAATGACAACTGAATTCAACCGTCTAAACCCAAAGACACCATTTATCAACGCAACAGTTGCAGGTGCAGCTGGCGTTAACGCAAAGGGTGTTCTTGTATCACGTATGCAAGCTGGTAATCCACCTGACACATTCCAGGCACATGCTGGTGAAGAACTTTCATCATATGTAAAAGCTGGACAGGTTGAAGACCTTTCATTCCTTTACAAGTCAGAAGGATGGGACAAGATTTTCCCTAAGGATCTCGTAAAGACCCTTACAACAAACGGAAAGATCTACTCAGTTCCTGTAAACATTCACCGTTCAAACGTTCTATGGTGGAATCCAGCAGCTGCAAAGAAGGCTGGAATCACTAAGGCTCCTGCATCACTAGATGCAATGCTCGTTGACATGGCCAAGTTCAAGAAGGTCGGAATCGACGGAATCGCACTTGCTGGTAACGGCGACTGGGCGATTGCTCACCTATTCGACTACGTACTACTTGCTTCAATGGGACCAGATAAGTTCAACGGTCTATGGACAGGTAAGACAAAGTGGAGCGGTCCAGAAGTTGCTAAGGCAATTGATTACCTTGCAAAGATTCTTGCATTCGGTAACTCAAGCAAGTCACTTGACTGGCCAGATGCAGGCAAGCTTGTAACAACAGGTAAAGCCGGCTTCTTCATCATGGGTGACTGGGCTTCATCACAGTGGCAGTCAGAAGGCCTAAAGCTAGGTACTGACTACACATGGGCTCCAGGTCCAGGTACTAACGGTATCTACCAGTGGCTATCAGATTCATTTACATTGCCTAAGGGCGCTGTAAACCGCGATGCAGGTATCGCCTGGTTGAAGGTCTGCGGATCTTTGGCTGGACAGGATGCCTTCAACCCTAAGAAGGGTTCAATCGCAGTTCGTACAGATTCAAAGCCTGCTCTATACGACAGCTACCTCCAGGCAGCAATGAAGTCATGGAAGAAGGATCGCCTAGTCGGTTCAACTGTCCACGGCGTTAACTGGGGCAATGCAGGAATGGCAGCGTACAACTCAGCAGTTGGACGCTTCTATTCAGGCGGAGCTAAGGACAAGAAGGGCTTTGCAAAGGCACTCGATGCAGCTCTAAAGGCACACCAGAACAGCTAATTTATTAGTTGATTAGGCAAGTGCTTTAAAGAAGTTGTCGAAGTTCTGGCGGATTCGAAAGTTTCCGCCAGAACTTCGACACTTTTAATATTTCTAGAGATTCTTAAGTTTCTAAATAGTCAAAATATTTTGAGAGGCGACACCTAAGTGAAAGTAAAGAAAAATCGAGTCCATAGCCCTTGGGGCGGATTCTTTTTCGTACTCCCATCAATTATCGCGATGGCGGTTTTCGTATATGGAATGATTGGTTTCACGCTTCGTGAGTCACTCCAAAATCGCACCAACTCTTATACCGAAGATGTTAAATACGTTGGTTTTATTAACTACGTCGAACTTTGGCAAGATCCTGAATTTACTCACGCGCTCTCTAACCTTTTAAAATTCACCGCAGTATTTATGATCGGATGTTTACTCTCCGGCTTGATTATGTCGCTACTGCTTGAAAAGGGCATCAAGGGCGAAGGTTTCTTCCGCTCTACTTATCTCTATCCAATGGCGATCTCATTTATCGCTATGGGAACATCTTGGCGCTGGTTGATGGACTCAGCTCGCGATGCCGATGCCACAGGTCTTAACTATCTATTACAGAAAGTTGGGCTTGGGGCGCTGCAGAGCGATTGGTACACCTCAGAGGCTGGCTCAATGTTTGCGATGTCTCTGCCTGCTATCTGGCAGATGTCTGGCTATGTCATGGCGCTCTTCTTGGCAGGCTTCCGCGGTATTCCAGATGACTTACGTGAAGCAGCGCGCGTAGACGGCGCCAGTGAATTTAAGATCTCTCGCCACATCTTGTTCCCACAGCTATCTCCAACATTTTTAACTGTCCTGATTATTCTGGGCCATATCTCAATGAAGGTCTTCGATTTGATCTTCGGTATCGCAACTAAGAGTTATGTCACCAAGGTGCTTGCGATCTATATGTGGCAAGTGATCTTCGACTTCCAGAATTATGCCAAGGGCGCCGCAATTGCGATCGTCATTCTCTTGATGATCGCCGTAGCAGTTATTCCATATCTAATCTATGTAAATAAGACAGAGGAGGCGAACAAATGAGTTCAGATATCGCATCCCGCGTTGAGCGCAAGTTAGATATACGCACTAAGAAGAAGCTCGATGGCGCCGGGCAATTCTGGTTGGTATTTCGCTATTTCGCTCTAACCATTCTCTTTGTTATCGCCGCTCTGCCTATCTACATCATGGTGATTAACTCCGTAAAGGGCATTACTGGTGTAACTCAGTCAGCGGCATTTATTCCACCGACTTCACTCGATTTCAGCGCCTGGGGTCCAACATGGGAGATCTTGCGAGAGCCAATGTTCCGCACGCTTTTCTTCGTTGTTCAATCTTCAATTATTTCGGCGATAATCGGTGCGATCAATGGATTCGTCTTCGCTAAGTGGCGCTTCCGCGGATCTACATTTGTCTTCACAACATTCCTATTCGGAATGTTTATCCCTTACCAAGCGATCATGATCCCGCTAACTAAGTTCAACCAATGGGCTGGAATCGGTAACACGATCTATGTCTTGGTATTTGCCCACGTTATCTACGGTATTCCGATCTGTACCTTGATCTTCCGTAACTACTACGCGGCGATCCCTAACGAGCTAATTGAGGCCGCACGTGTTGATGGCGCCGGAATGGTACGCATCTTCCGCACCATCTTCTTGCCACTCTCAATTCCCGGCTTCGTAGTCGTACTTATCTGGCAGTTCACATCTGCCTGGAACGACTTCCTCTTTGCGATCTTCTTAACTGGTGGTTCTCCGAAGTTATCTGTTGCAACAACAGCGCTTAACTTCATCACCGGTTCTGGCAACCAGGTTTACTACGGAAATAACATGACCGCATCGTTGATCGTTTCGATCCCAACCTTGCTTGTCTACCTATTCTTAGGTCGTTACTTCTTGCGTGGCCTCTTGTCCGGCTCGCTAAAGGGTTAGTTTCAAGAGATTAAGTAACAAGACCTCGTGCTCGATGAAGGTTCGGTAATCCCTTACCTAACTAAACGCGGATTGTTGTCAGGTAACGCCACCGTGGAAGTTCTCACAGGTGGCGTTTCCTGTGTTGTCTTAGCGGTCAAAAGTGCGCAGCGCGAGTTAGTTGTTAAGCAGGCTCTGCCCGAGTTAAAGACAAAAGCAAAGTGGGTGGCAGATCAACGCCGCGCAATTGTTGAGGCAGAGGCGATGCGCGTCTATCAATCAATTACTCCAGATAGCGTTCCAGAGTTGATTGATTGCGATGAAGCTAATTTCACCTTAACGATGTCACGTCTTCCAAACACCTGCACCAACTGGAAGCAAGATATGTTGGAAGGACGAATCCACCCGGAAATGGGTGAAAAACTCGGCAAAATATTGGCGCAATGGCATAACACAACCGCCGTTGATGCAGCGATCAAGGCGAAGTTTATGGAAGGCGAACTCTTTGAACAGTTGCGAGTAAGCCCTTTCTATCGCGCAGTCGCAGAAAAAAACTCTAATTTGCGGGTAGTTATCAACTCACTGATTGAAGAGATAACTACAGAGAAAATTGCCCTCGTGCATGGAGATTTTTCGCCGAAGAACATCTTGGCAACGCCTGATCACAACCCCATAGTCTTAGATTTCGAAGTGGCACATACTGGAAATCCTGTCTTTGATTTAGCTTTTATCAGTGCGCATCTATTATGCAAAAAGATTAGAACTCAAAGTGCGGCTGAAAAAGCAGCGCTAACTAGCACCGCTTTAAATTTCCTAGGCTGTTATCGCCAAGAAAGTCGGGTAAGCCTCGCTCAGAGTCTGCCGCTACATGTTGCGCTCATCGCCTTGGCTCGGGTTGAAGGGGTGTCACCAGTAAATTACTTAGATGAGCCTGCGCAACTGAAGTTGGTGGCAATTACCAAGTCTGCACTGTTAGATTCAACTATGGATTTTGAGCAGCTATTTGAAAGCGCCAAGTAATGAACATTAAGAAGTTACTTGGCTATCAAGTACTCGATTCTCGAGGCCGTCCAACTGTTGCAGTAACAATTACCCTAAGCGATGGCTCACTACACACCGCACGAGTGCCATCAGGGGCTTCAACGGGTGCGCATGAAGCGCACGAGCTAAGAGATGCCGGAACCGCAAAGGCAGAGAGTTACTACGCCGGAAAATCTGTTTACACAGCCGTTGAAAATATTAATTCCAAGATCGCCCCTAAATTATTGGGGCATAGCCTGAATCTCGCTGCGATAGATGGGTTGCTTGTTGAAGTTGATCCAACGCCAGGCCACCAAGTAATAGGCGCCAATGCAACACTGGCAACTTCACTCGCTGTTGCAAAAGCGGCAGCACATGCATCTGGCAAATCATTAGCAAGGTATTTTCAGCCAGAAGGTACGCTCTTACTGCCGATGCCGATGGTAAATATTTTATCTGGGGGAGCCCACGCCAATCGCAGCCTGGATATTCAAGATGTTCTAGTTGTTCCTCATGCCGCTAGTAACTTTGCCGAAGCACTTTCCTGGATTGTGGCTATTCGCGAACGAGCAGCAAGTGACGGCAAAGCACACGG
>JAPLBI010000047.1 GCA_026392815.1 Actinomycetota bacterium | reverse complement strand
CCCCAAGTCTTGAGCAGTACCAAGGAAGATCAAACTCTTTAATTGCGGCATCAACACCATCTGACCATTTACTTCCAAGTGCAACCATTTTTTCAAATGCTTGTGGTGTTAAAACTTTAGTCAAAGTCGCGCGCATCGCAGCAAGTGACATTGCATTTCCTGCCAAGGTGCTTCCGATTCCGCCAGTATCGATGATTTCTAACTCAACTAACTTCTTAATTGAATTGGCAACATCATCAGTCATTCCGAATGTGCCAACTGGAATACCACCAGCAATTGCCTTGCCGATAGTTAAGAAATCAGGCTTTAGACCGAGGTCTTGCGTCATACCACCAGGACCAACTGAAATTGTGTGGGTCTCCATGCTTTAGCGCAGCTTCCATGCCAGCCAAATCATTAAATTCAACAACACGAGTTGTCACATCGAGATCAACCGGCGCACCAAGGTTTCCTTCGCGCTTTACTGTGTTTCCGGCATCATCAAGCGTTGCAAAAGTTTCATCAACGCTGCCGTGATAACAACGATCGATAACGATGATCTTGCTGCGACCAGTAATTAAACGGCAGTAACGAATAACGTGGCGGTTGGCATCAGTTGCGGTGACTGTAAATTGCCACTTTGGCAGACCAAAACGTGAAGCAAGTTCCTTCGAAACAACGGCAGCATCAAGGGTTGGCAGCATCGAAGTGATTCCTATATCTGCCTGGCGCTTGATCGCTGCAATAGTTGCATCAGGTGAGTGACCTGTCATCGATCCGGTATCGCCTAAGCAGAAATCGATATATGTGTTGCCATCAATGTCAGTGAACCTCGCACCTTTTGCTTCCTTTACGAATACCGGATGCGCACCTGGCCATTTAGCCATCCATGACATCGGCACACCTTCGTGCATCACCTTCTGCGAATCAGCAAATGCTTCTGCACTCTTCTTATGTGTTGCAAGAAAACGATCTTCTTCAACTTTGCGAAGCTGCGCTAAACGGACACGATCGATTTGTGTAGACATATCCCAATCCTATGTTTTCTTTTTTATGCTTCAGAAAATACAAATAGCGCTTCGATGTAATGCTCACCACTTATGCCTAAGTTCTGCGCATCAGGTGGCGCCGTCTGTGGCTCTATGCAAACACCTTCGGGATCCTCGTTATAGACAACCCACCATGGCGCATCGGATTCGATATCAATGCGCGCGCAGTCTTCCCAGACAATCGCTGGAACGCCCTGAATTTCAGTAAATGCGTCATCCCACGGCCCGGCAGGCTGCGGAACATATTCACCTGTTGGAATTCCATCTTCATCGCGCTTGAGCATCTTTGCCGCTTTAAATTCAATCTCTGCGCTGCCGCCGCGATCGAGATCGCGCGGAAACCATGGATGCATTCCGATCCACGCCGGCAGCGTGCAATCACCTGGGTCGTATTCAAGTGACCAGCGAACAGCATCATCTAAAACTTCAATAGTTTGTTCGATAGTTGCTCCACCATAAGGCTTTGGCAGATGCAATAAAGAACGTCCCGGACCAATCTCTTGCCATGATGAGATAAATCCATAACCGTGAATAGCATGCGGCGGAATTACATTTGTTGGCAGTTGAATATCTTCACCGTCCGCGCCATGCAATATTCCGTTACGAATGCGTCCAGCCCACGGACCCATCGCATACCACCCATGTGTGCCAGGTTCGCCGCGATAAGGAACGGTGAATTGCATATCGCGCCATGTAATCGACGTTATGCGGGCACCATTATCTAAATCAATTGCGATTTGAAATTCTGCATCATCGATATATTGCATGAGTTTCCCTTTTAGAGTTTTGCGAGCTCGTGCTTGTATGGAGGTTGCGCCCCCGCACGAGAACACGTGATCGCCGCAGCTGCTGCTGCGCGCGCCAAGACTTTCTTCAAACCTTCACCTTGCAAAGACATAATTCCATCTTGAATCATCGCTTCAACGATGATCGCACCAACAGTGTCACCAGCACCTACAGTGTCGACAACATCGACTTTCACACCCGGTACTTCTTCGCTGCCACTTTCGGTAAAGCCGATCGATCCATTTGCACCACGTGTAACCACAACTAGCGCAGCACCATCTTTAACCCAGCGCTTGGCAACATCTTCATACTTTTGATCAGGAAATAACCAAGCCAGATCATCATCGCTGACCTTGATAACACTTGAGATTGCCGCCCATTTTTCAACGGCCGCCTGATAAAGATCGCGATCTCCCATTACAGATGGGCGAATATTTGGATCAAAAACGATTGGTGCAAACTCAGCTACCTGCAGCGCCCAGTCATATAAAACGCTTGCCCCAGGCTCAATAATCGTTACCAAGGTGCCGATATGAAGCACATTTGGCTTATGCACTGAAGGATCTGGCAACCAGTTCAAACCAAAATCAAATGTTGCTGTGCCATCGATCTTAAATTCATATGTCGCACCACCATCGGCGCCGATTGACACAATCGCCAAACAAGTTGGTTTATCACTCCTTAAAGCTAAATCTAGTTTTACTTCATCAGCCAATAGTTCTGCGCGAGCAGAAACACCATAATCGTCAGTCGAGATTCCATCAATAAAGTGCACATCGTGGCCCAAGCGAGCCAACGCCTTTGCGGTATTTGCGGGACCGCCACCAACCACAGCAATGCGCTCTGGTGTGCCTGGCAACAAATCAATTAACACTTCTCCGCAAACCCAGATGCTCATGCGTTCTCTCCTTGACGTGCCAAGTATTCAGTAATTACTTCAACGCCCAATAAATGATCTTCAACTTGCGGCAATCCGCTAATCAGCAATATTCCTGCCAAACCTTGACCTGCAACGTTTAAAGCAAGTCCACCACCGTGAATCGCATGCAGCTCTTCACT
>JAPLBI010000145.1 GCA_026392815.1 Actinomycetota bacterium | reverse complement strand
TCGGTGGTTTTAATGTTTATTGAGCTTTCTTTAACTGCATAATCAACGCCGCCATGTGACCATGGGTTGCAGCGCACTAAACGCCAGAGCGCCATACCTACGCCGCGGATTCCGTAATGCGAAATTGCAGATGCGGCATATGTTGAACAAGATGGGTAGTACTTACAACGTGGCGCAAAAGATGGGGAGATCCATTTTTGATAGAAGTTAATTACTGCAACTAATACTGTGCGCATCTACTTCACCGCGTTTCGGGTTGAGCGTTCCAGTAATTTAGTGACAAGTTTCTCGACCTCAGAGATAACATCGGTAGAAGATCCTTTAGCCAGGGCGCGAATTACAAAGAGTGAATTGTTTGGAAGTTTTGAAAGTTGTGGAGCTGCAGCGTGGCGAAGTTTGCGAGCTAAAGCGTGGCGCGCAACCGAGCCGCCAACTCCTTTATTAACAATTAACCCAAACTTTGGTGGGTTGGTAACTTCTGGCGCAGGGTTGATGTAGAGGTATCCAACGAAGTGCTCTGAGGTAACGCGGGTTCCGCTCTTTGTTGCGCGAGCGAAATCGGCGGTTAAATTCAAACGTGCGTTTTTAGGCAGCACGAGATTTTCCGGTGCGGCTCTATAACTTACGCAGAGAGACGAACGCGGCCTTTGGCGCGACGAGCTGAAAGAACTGCACGTCCTGCGCGAGTTGCCATGCGTGCGCGGAAGCCGTGCTTCTTGGCGCGACGACGAGTATTAGGTTGGAAGGTGCGCTTTGTCATGATGACTCCTCTTTAAACTTAAATTGCGGCCAGTTCGGCTTGAGCGTGGGTGGGTTTTGACTGACCCAACCTGAGCGCAAACCGTTTCTATGAACTCTTCATAAATACGGGGGAAGCGAGGATGTAACGGTAGAGGTGTGGATAGAGTCGGGTCAAACTGGATCCTGGGTTGAGGGTTGTGGATAACCGCTTGCTTTTCTCAGGAAAGAGCCCTACTTTTCACCTCTGTCCACAGGCATCCGTCAAAGTGGCTCTAAATGAAGGCTAAAGCCCTACTTTAGACCACAGCCTGTGGATAACATTGTGGATAGTCCAAGGGGGCAATTATGGCAGTAGTTGAGATCGAACTCGCCGACCTCTGGGACCGGGTTATCGAGCATGTCTCACTCGGAGAACCACAACACCGCGCATTTTTAACAATGACTAAGCCGCTCGGGTTGATTCAGAGCGATGGTGGAATCACAAACCTGCTTGTTGCAGCTCCAAATGTTTTTGCAAAAGATGTTCTCGAGTCCCGACTTCGCGTTGTTGTTAATGAAGTCCTTACTCGCGAACTTGGAGATAAAACAAATATTGCAGTGATGGTCGATGAGTCACTCGAACTCGCAGATCACCCAGCGCCGGCAGTTGTTATTGAGGCAGCGCCATCACGCCCAGGCACTGGTCGTGACAACACCGAAACCGGAAGCCGTAAAAACGATGAACCTTCACAATTAAATCCTCGTTATATTTTTGAAACATTTGTTATTGGTGCATCAAACCGTTTTGCCCACGCCGCAGCGGTTGCAGTAGCTGAAGCGCCAGCAAAGGCTTACAACCCGCTCTTTATTTACGGAGAATCTGGCCTTGGAAAAACCCACTTGCTGCACGCTATTGGCGCCTATGCCAAAGAGCTTTATGGCAGCGTGCGAGTTCGCTACGTTTCATCTGAAGAATTTACCAACGACTTTATTAAC
>JAPLBI010000170.1 GCA_026392815.1 Actinomycetota bacterium | reverse complement strand
ATTTCGCTTACTTGTGAAACGTTGATGCGCTCAGGTGCTGCCTTATTTACTGAAACAAATGCGCCGTTACCTTCGCTGGCATGCCAACGCCGAAATAGCGCAGGTGCGCTAACTACGCCAACGACTACAACTTCACGGCCATCGCTCTGCTTTTCAATTAAACCGATCAGAGTTGCCCACGTTGGAACGCCACGTAGAAAATTCTTGGTGCCATCAATTGGATCAATCACCCAGTAACGATCTGCACCACCAGCGTCATTGCCGAATTCTTCACCAACAATGCCATCATCTGGTCGGTGGTTTTTTATCAACGCGCGTAAGGCTTCTTCAGTTGCCTTATCGGCATCTGTGACAGGAGTGTTATCTGGCTTAGTTGTGACAACTAAATCAATAGATTGGTAGCGCGCTAAGGTAATTGAATCTGCTGCATCTGCCAGGCGTATAGCCAGCGCTAAATCATTGCCGCGCGAAAAGGACATGTTGTCAGTCTATCGCGGGTGGGTTTGAATCTTTAAGCTCTAAAAGTGAACGCAGGCTTGCAACCCTTGCGCTTCGCTCAACGTTTATAACGCCATCTGGCTTAGCCCATTCATTTAAGCGACAGCCGATTTCATGGTGTGAACAATTTGGCATACAGGTTTGTGTGACCTCATAGAGATCGTTAAATGCAGCAACAATGCGATTGGAATCAAGATGAGCCAGCCCAAAGGCGCGGATTCCTGGAGTATCGATAATCCAGCCTTGTGAAGGAGATAGATCGGGGGATAACGGCAGCGCAATTGCACTTGATGAGGTGTGGCGGCCTCGTCCGGTTACATCGTTTACATCGCCCGTAACGCGATCAGCGTGTGGCACAAGTGCGTTAATTAAAGTTGATTTACCAACACCGGAATGGCCAACTAAGACCGAAGTTTTACCATTTAGTATTGAAAATAAATTAGCCAAATCTCTTTCGCGGGTATCAGATTTAATCGCGGCAGTTGCAATCTCTACCCCAAGAGTTTCATATTCATGTAAGAAATCTGGAACAGCTGCAACATCTGTCTTGGTAACAAGCAAAATTGGTTTAATGTTTTCGTGGAAAGCGCAGACCAAGAAGCGATCAATAAGACCACGGCGAGGCTCAGGATTTGCTGCAGCAACGACAATCACCAACTGATCAATATTGGAAACGATGGTGCGCTCCATCTTGGCGGCATCATCAACGGTTCTGCTCAAACTATTGCGGCGAGGTGCGATTGAAACTATTCGTGCCAGAGTTCCTTCGGTTCCCGAAACATCTCCAACAAGATTTACCAAATCACCAACGACAACAGATTTGGGACCCATTTCGCGCGCCTTCATCGCGGTCACGATGACACCGTTATCTGTAATACAAGTTGTGCGACCGCGATCTACAGTTGTAACTAAAGCTTGAATTGCATCGGCGTGAGCAGGGCGATCTTTACTTCTTGGGCGGGTGCGCCGCGCAGGGCGAACTCGCGCATCTGATTCATCAAATTCGCGCGGCGTCATGAGACCAAACTCTGCCAAAGCCCAGGAAAATCGGGCAAGGTCTTACGGGTTGTTGCAACGTTTTCGATTTCAACGCCAGGAATTACCAATCCGATAACAGCACCAGCTGTTGCTAGTCGGTGATCTTCGTAAGTGTGGAATGTGCCGCCATGTAAACCTTTACCCATCGCACCATGTGGGGTTATGTGTAGTGATGTTTCATCTTCAACGACGTTGCCACCAAGTGAGTTAATTTCGCGGGTAAGAGCAGCTAAACGATCGGTTTCATGCAGACGTAAATGCCCGATTCCGCGCAGATGAGATGGTGAATCTGCAAGCGCTGCTAACGCTGCAATTGCTGGCGTTAACTCGCCAACATCATGTAAATCGATATCGATTCCGTGAATACTCTCGCCACTGGTAATCGTTAAGCCATCTTTACCGCGCGAGATAGTTGCGCCCATAGCGGTCAAGATCTCGCGAAGTCGATCACCAGGCTGGGTTGTAACTTCTGGCCAATCTGCAATTGTGATTGAGCCGCCACAGACCATCGCGATAGAAAGAAATGGCGCTGCGTTAGAAAGGTCTGGTTCGATTACTAAATCTTGGCCTTGCAGCGCACCTGCAGAAACGCTCCAACTATTGGCCGATTTATCAACGATAACTTCTGCACCGAAATCGCGGAGCATCTGAACAGTCATATCGATATGTGGCATTGATGGAAGCGGTCCACCTTTATGTGTTGCAACTATTCCATCGCGCGTACTTGGCGCAATTAAAAGGAGCGCTGATAAGAATTGACTTGATGCGCTGGCATCAATTGTTAACGCACCGCCCGGAATCTCGCCTTTGCTCTTAACAACCATTGGCAAGCTATAACGACCACCGTGTTCGATTTCGATTCCGAGATCTTCGAGTGCTGCGATAACTGGCCCAAGGGGACGCTCGTAAGAACGGGGATCGCCATCAAATGAGATATCGCCTTGTGCCAGCGCAGAAAGTGGGGGCAAGAAGCGCATAACGGTTCCGGCATTTCCGACATCAACCTTGGCAGGTCCGCGAAGTGGCGCAGGAGTTATCTCCCAAGCTAGTTCACCATCCACCTGTACATCTTTAATTCCAACGCCCATCGCACGAAGACCAGCAACCATTAACTCGGTATCGCGTGAGATAAGTGGGCGCTTTAAAAGTGAGTGGCTGTTGGCCTGCGCAGCGAGAATTAGCGCGCGGTTGGTCACCGATTTTGATCCCGGGATTACTACTCGCGCGCTGACTTTCTTATCTCCACGAAATGGAGCGGGCCAGAGCATAAGCAACAGTCTACTCTCTACCTATGTGCGGTCGTTATGCCAGAGCGCAGGAGATGGACGAGATCATCGGGGAATTTAACCTCGATGGATCAACCCTTGATGCTTCGCTGCCGTTGAATTGGAATATCGCACCGACCAATGAGATTTACATTATTCGAGATACTCCAGGAAACACCAATTCCTTAGAGAGAATATTGGATAGCGCATCTTGGGGAATCATCGCGCCGTGGCAGAAGAACTTTGCCGAAGCGCGCGCCTCGCAATCACATGCAATCAATGCACGAAGCGAATCAATTCATGAGAAGCCAACATTTCGCCAAGCCTTTCGCACAACGCGTTGTTTAATTCCGGCAACTGGTTATTACGAATGGGCGACATCTTTAGGTCAGTACCCACCAAAACAACCTTTCTATATAACTTCTGCAGAATCCAATAAATCACTTTCCATCGCTGGAATCTGGAGTACTTGGAAGAATGAGAAAGGCGAAGAGATTCAATCCGCTGCGATTATTACTCGCGAAGCAGTTGGCGAACTAGCAACTATCCATAGCCGGATGCCAGTCTTTATGGAGCGCAATAAGTGGAGCGATTGGTTAGATCCAAAGAATCGCGAGATCGAAGATTTAATTGCGTTGATGCAGAACCCAGATCCAGCCGCTGGTTTGGTAACTAGACCTGTTTCATCGCGGGTAAATCTGGTGGCAAATAACGGCCCCGAATTGATTGCTGAGATCGAACTGGGTGAGGCGCAGACGCTCTTTTAAGGTTCGGCGTTAAGCGGGCATAGAGAGCGATTTCTAAGACTTTGGGATAGTGTGTAAGAGATGGCATCTAAAGATCTAGTCCTAGAGAGCGCTTCCGATCGCAATACTCGGTTCGAGCGCGATGCCATTGTGTTTATGGACCAGTTATATGCAGCAGCGCTTCGTTATACAAAGAACCCCGAAGATGCGCGCGATCTAGTTCAAGATACTTATCTAAAAGCCTTTAACTCTTTCCACCAATTTGAAGAAGGCACTAACTTGCGCGCCTGGCTATATCGCGTTTTAACAACCACATTTATTAACTCTTATCGTAAAGATCAACGCCGCCCACAACTTGCTGCTGGCGAACTCGAAGATTGGCAGCTCGCTGAGGCGCAATCACATACTAGCGATCTCGGAAAATCTGCAGAAGCAGAAGCGCTAGAGAATTTGCCAGATAGCGATATCAAACGCGCACTTCAAGAGATCCCCGAAGAATTTCGCATCGCCGTTTATTTGGCAGATGTAGAAGGTTTTTCCTATAAAGAGATCGCAGATATCGTCGATGTTCCTGCCGGAACCGTGATGTCACGTCTGCACCGCGGACGTAAGCAACTTCGCGAGAAGTTAGCCGACTATGCCAAAGAACTTGGTTACTCCACCGATGCCAAGTCGGCAGGTAAAA
Source organism: Actinomycetota bacterium (assembly GCA_026392815.1). GTDB lineage: Bacteria > Actinomycetota > Actinomycetes > Nanopelagicales > Nanopelagicaceae > Planktophila. The sequence continues at coordinate 2,355 of JAPLBI010000170.1, read as the reverse complement.
GCGGAAAGGGGGAGAAGGCATGAGCCATCTCGAAGAGATTCCATGTATTGAGGTTCTCTCCTCCGTTGTATTTATCATCGAAGGTGCAGTTGAAGAAGCGCGCAACCCACAAGCGATTGAGTCACATCTAAATTCTTGTATTGCCTGCCGCGCAGAAGTTGAGCATGAACAAGCGATGCATACCCTCTTACAGGATGTGCTGCGCCGCTCATGCGATGAGAAAGCTCCCGAAGATTTGCACCGCAGTATTCATGAAGAGCTTCTGCGCCAGGCAAGTGGCGCCGGTGTTACCGAAGTAGTTACTCAATACAGCATGACTGAAATTTCAATTGAAATCGACGAGTTCGGCAACGTAGAACATCGCGAAATTCAGATTGAACAAACTCATGTCCAGCACTTCATTGAAGACGAGAAGTAATTAACGATTTATGCGCCCAGCAGATGAGGTAATCGGAGCAGTAGGTTTCTCGGTAATGACCGTTCGCCCCGGTGATACTTGTCTGGCAATGGGAATCTCTGATCTACCAATTCTTGCGCCGGGCCATTTAATGAGCGTGATGGAGAGCGCATGCGTTGCAGCGCTGAGCGAGTATTTAGAAACTGGCGAGACAACGATCGTTGATAAATTTGATGTCTCGGTGATTGATTCAGTTGGAATTGGCTCTGAAATTCGCGGAGCCGCGCGCTGTACCGAGATGGATGGGCGTTCGATGATCTTTGAATGCGATATCTATGAAGGTGAACGCCATATCGCTTTTGCCATAATAGAAAGAACGGCGGTGGAGCGAGTATCTTTCCTCGCCCGCACCGCCGCGCAATCTTTAATTAAATCTTCAGAAAGTTAGGCTTTCTTCGTGGCCCAAAAAATCTCGGCAATTTCATCGATCTTTGCGATCAACTTATCTGCAACTGCCAAATCTTGCGTTCCCTTTGTACCGGCAGCTCCAGCCAACTTTGTCGCTTCATTAAATAGTGAGTGAAGTTGTGGGTATGCCTCAAAGTGTGGGGCCTTGAAGTAATCGGTCCAGAGAACCCAGAGGTGCTCTTTAACTTGGTGTGAACGCTCTTCTTTGATTGCTACTGAACGTGAACGGAAATCTGCATCTGGGTTAGCTGCATACTTTTCCATGCATGCCTTAACTGAGAGCGCTTCGATCTTTGCCTGTGCTGGATCGTAAACTCCGCATGGTAGATCGCAGTGTGCGTGGACAGTTACCTTTGGTGTGAAGAACTTCTTCATGTTTTTCTCCCTTTATCTTTATATTTCTTATCTTTATTTCAAAACCTGTATGTGTGAGACTACCGCCCATGGGCTTCTTTGGCATCTTCGGCCGTGTGATCGTGGAAGGCACCTCAATGCAGCCGACCTATAACCCGCTTGATTGGCTACTTGTTCACTACGGCTTCTTTGGCAAAAAGTACCTATTTCTGCGCCTCGGCGATGTTGTTGTCGTAGAGCGCGAAACCCAGCCTGGCATCTTCTATGTAAAGCGGATCGCAGAAATATCTATTGATAACTCAGGAGAGAAAAAGGGCAAGAAGAGTTACTACGTATTGTCCGATAACGAAGCTGGAACCGATTCTCGCAAATGGGGTTTCTTAAGCGAGGCTGAAATTATTGGAAACGTTATTACGCGAATAAAGAAGAATTAACGCGTAAATGCTTCATACATCAACGCTTTAGCTTCTTCCTCGTGCAAATGGTGGTTACCAGTTGCAGGAGATGCTGATGCGCGACGAGAAATTCTACGAAGAATACGGCCGTCAACTGCAGTTCCACCGATAACTTCAGTGGTGCTGAGTGCAACGTGTGGCCATGGACCTTGGTTAGCGGGTTCATCTTGTACCCAGAGCAAGTTCGCATTTGGATGCTTCTTCGCTTCAACTTCCATTTGTGCAACTGGAAGTGGATTCTACGCGAACGATTGCAGTGCTGCTGTCATTTAACTTGGTTCGCTCTGCAACTAGGTCGTGATACATCTTTCCTGAGCAGTAGATTAAACGTGATGCGTTGTTAACTGTGGCATCACCAATTACTGGCAAGAACGTTCCGGATGTGAAATCACTAATTGATGATGCAGCTGCGCGCAGACGGAGCATCGACTTCGGTGTGAAGACAATCATCGGGCGGCGCTTTGGATTTGCGGCGTGGAAGCGCAACAAGTGGAAGTAAGAGGCCGGAGTTGATGGCTGTGCGATCGTCATATTCTTTTCAGCGGCAAGTGATAAGAAGCGTTCAATGCGCGCAGATGAGTGATCTGGACCTTGTCCTTCGTAACCATGTGGCAAGAGCAATACAACTGATGAACGCTCGCCCCACTTTTGAAGAGCAGATGAGATGAATTCATCGATGAT
>JAPLBI010000080.1 GCA_026392815.1 Actinomycetota bacterium | reverse complement strand
TTCTGGACATGAATCGCCTTCACGAATTTCAGCGGCTTCAACGTAGGCATCTGGTGTGAAGTCACGACCATTAACAACGTTGCGGGCATGGCGATCTTTCTTATTCGCGCCAGTTACCCAGGAAGTTCCGGGTGCAACGCGAGGATCAGCGTAGACAGTGATGCCAAACTTTCCAGCATCTTGTGGGCCGATATATCCCCTAACTAAACCTGGGTGCTTTGCAAAATCTGCTTCTTCAAATACACGTAACTCTTCAACGCCAGGCAGCCCTGCCTGCAAACGCTTTAGATCGACTTCGCGATCACCGGGAACTAAAACTGAGATCGCTTTCTTGTCAGCCATCAATAAAACATTCTTTAGGGTCGATGCGCCGGTAAATCCACCACCGAATTTTGAATTCAGTACATCAACGAGTGAATCAATGGTTGGAGTATTTGGAGTATCGAGTTCCTCAAGCGCTGGAACACCTGATGCGTCGACAGGCGCAACCTTGGTGACCATCGCTTCTACGTTTGCTGCAAATCCACACTTTGGGCAGAGGACATAAGTATCTTCACCAGTTGGGCAAGGCGCTAAGAACTCTTCTGATTTAGATCCACCCATCGCGCCAGAGACAGCCTTAACGATGTTGTATTTAAGGTGGAGGCGATCAAAGGTGCTGATGTAAGCGTCACGATGCTTCTCGTACGAAATTTCCAGGCCCTCATCAGTTAAATCAAAAGAGTAAGAATCCTTCATTACGAACTCGCGACCGCGGATGATTCCGCTACGTGGACGTGCTTCATCGCGGAACTTATTTTGAATCTGATAAATAGTCAGCGGCAGATCTTTATACGATGAGTATTCGCCTTTAACCATCAAGGTAAACATTTCTTCATGGGTTGGACCTAGTAAGTAATCCCCACCTTTGCGATCTTGCAATCTAAAGAGCGATGGACCGTACTCTTCCCAGCGATTGGTGGCCTCGTATGCCTCTTTAGGCAAGAGCGCTGGAAAATGTACCTCTTGAAAACCAGCGTTATCCATTTCCTCGCGGATGATGTTTTCAACGTTGCGCAGAGTGATTACGCCAAGTGGCAACCATGAGTAAATTCCAGCAGCGATACGGCGGATATAACCGGCGCGTACTAAGAGCTTATGGCTTGGAACTTCTGCATCTGCAGGATCATCACGCAGGGTGCGAAGAAAGAGGCTGGACATGCGCAACATGGGCGCAACCTTATCGCGTTATTACTTGACTGTGACGGAAGGTTCGCCTGAACCAACGCCAGCGGCTTCCATTTCTTCGGCCAATCGCATCGCTTCTTCAATAAGAGTTTCAACAATCATCGCCTCTGGAACGGTCTTGATTACTTGACCCTTAACAAAGATCTGTCCTTTTCCGTTTCCGGATGCAACGCCAAGATCTGCCTCGCGCGCTTCACCTGGGCCATTTACAACGCAACCCATGACTGCAACGCGAAGTGGAACGGTCATTCCTTCGAGCCCTGCTTGTACTTTCTCGGCCAATGTATAGACATCTACTTGTGCGCGACCACATGAAGGGCAAGAGACAATCTCGAGTTTACGCTGGCGTAAATTAAGTGATTCAAGAATAGAGATACCAACTTTTACTTCCTCAACAGGTGGCGCTGACATTGATACACGAATCGTGTCTCCAATACCTTCTGCCAAAAGAATTCCGAATGCTGTTGCAGATTTGATTGTTGCTTGGAAGGCAGGGCCTGCTTCGGTAACACCAAGGTGTAATGGGTAATCACATTTTGACGCCAAGATTCGATAAGCATTAACCATAGTTACCGGATCGTGATGCTTAACTGAAATCTTTAGATCTGAGAAACCATGTTCTTCAAAGAGTGATGCTTCCCAGAGCGCGGATTCAGCGAGTGCTTCAGGCGTTGCTTTGCCGTACTTTGCAAGCAAACGTGGATCAAGTGAGCCAGCGTTAACTCCGATACGGATTGGAATACCTGCATCGCCTGCCGCCTTGGCTACCTCTTTAACCTTGTCATCAAATTGTTTGATATTTCCTGGGTTTACGCGAACTGCTGCACAACCGGCATCAATTGCTGCAAATATATATTTTGGTTGAAAGTGAATATCTGCAATTACGGGAATCTGAGATTTCTTAGCGATCTGCGCAAGTGCATCGGCATCATCTTGGCTTGGAACTGCAACGCGAACGATCTGGCATCCAGCAGCCGTTAACTCGGCGATTTGTTGGAGAGTTGCGTTGACATCAGAAGTCAAAGTTGTGCACATCGATTGCACGCTCACCGGCGAATCGCTACCGACTCCAACTTTTCCAACCATCAACTGCTTCGTCTTGCGACGCGGATGAAGTGGAGCAGGTGGGGCGCTAGGAATTCCGAGATCAACCATGGGGCTATTCTGCACCAAAAATAGGCAATCGGCGATTTAACCGCCGCACTGCTCCTTAGAAGTTGAGTGAAATTGGATTGAAGATATCTGCAATCAAAAGCAGAACTGTGAGCGCAGCCAGGATCACAAAGACCGTTGCAGTAATTGGTGTGAGCACTTGCACATCAATTGCGGCTGGTCGGGGCTTTCGACGAATTTTCGCAAAGAGCGCACGAATTTCATCTGCAATGGCAACCGCCATATGGCCGCCATCTAGCGGCAAGATTGGCAAGAGGTTAAAGAGACCGACAAAGATATTTAGGCTAGCGACAATCAAAATAAATGTTCCGAGACGTTCAGCGAGATCTAACTCACCGCTGGCCGCTGCTTGTCCTGATACACGGGCGACTCCGACGACTCCGACTAAACCATTTTGATCTCGTTCTTCGCCACCAAATGTCTGACCCCAAAGCGCAGGAATCTTGGTAGGAAGTTGTACAAGAGATGTTGCTGATGCGGAAGTGAATCGCCAAGTTAGTTCTGCTGCCCGAGTGACTGATGAAACTGGGCTCATCCGCTTGGTTCCGAATTCATTGATGATTCCAAGTACATAACGTGATGTGCCATCGTCGATATTGGTCATACGCGGTGCTGCTGAAATATCTTGAATTACGCCGCCTCTTTCAATGGTGAAGGTGAGCGGGCGTCCTTCTGAGTTTCGGATCTTTAAAAGTTGATCTTGCCAATCGGTTGAGCGATCACCGTCAATTGCAATGATCTGATCACCTTTTTGAAAACCAGCTGCTGCAGCAGCGCTATTGGGTGCAACAGAATCAATCACGGGTAGAACTTGGTTTACGCCAACACCGGCCAAGAGAACGAAGAGTAGGAGATATCCAAGAACAAAGTGGAGGAATGAACCTGCACCTAAGACAATTAACTTGCGCCCGGATGATGCGCGATAGAAGGCGCGGCCTTCTTCACCTTCTGGCATCTCATCACGTGGCGTCATTCCGTCGATGCGGCAGTAACCACCGGCTGGGATCGCTTTGATTCCAAACTCTGTTTCGCCACGTTGACGCGACCAGAGACGCTTGCCAAATCCAACGAAGAACTCAGAGACGCGCATTCCGTAACGGCGCGCTGTTAGGTAGTGCCCAAATTCGTGCACCATCACAGAGAAGAGCAGAGCAAAGATAAAGGCGAGGATTCCGACGAGTTGCATTAACGGGCTACTTTCTGAAGAAGTTCGGTGGCGATTGCTCGCGCATCCTCTTCGATGGCACTGACATCAGCTAGATCACGCGGGGCACTTGCTGATTTTCCGCCAAGTTTCTGGACAACTTCCTCAACCGTTTCGACGATCGAAGTGAAGCCAATTTTTCCTGAGATAAATGAGGCAACACATACTTCGTTTGCCGCGTTGAAAATTGCAGGTAGTCCACCACCGAGCGCGCCACAACGTCGCGCCAAATCAATTGCCGGGAAACGTTCGTTATCGAT
>JAPLBI010000075.1 GCA_026392815.1 Actinomycetota bacterium | reverse complement strand
AAAGGTTATGCAATTGCAGTACTTGTTGAATCGCTAACCGGAATGTTGGTTGGTCCTTCACTGGCAAAAGATATTCCAGATATGTTCGCTAGCGAGCAAGATGCCAATCCACAGAAAATTTCACATTTCATTATTGCTATCGATAGCACGAAGCTTTCGGTAGATGGCGAAAATACAAGAACTGCAGACTTTTCAGCGCTGGTAACTGCCGCTGGAGGCCGCTTACCTGGAGCAAATCGTTCTAATCCAGAACGTCCCGACATCGCAGAAAACATCACGATCACCGATTCAGTCGCAGATCAGCTAGCGCAATGGTCAACGAAGTTAGGGATCTAAATGGTTAAGAACCTTCCCGGTTTAGGTTTGATCGCTGCGATAGTTGGCGTTGCCTTTCTAATTAATGACTTTCAGCCAGCGGTTAGCCCGCTAGCGCTTTGCGTCGCATTTGGATTCGCTGTTGCAAACTTTGGTAGATGGCCAAGCTTTGCCGCTGCCGGAACAGGGCTAGCGAGCAAGAAGTTAATGCGCATAGGTGTCGCACTTCTTGGCGCACAAGTAAGCGTGGTCTCGCTAAAGGCGATTGGCTTCAAGGGTGTTCTAACCGTCATCCTGGTTGTGACATTTACAATTTTTGGAATCCTGGCGCTATCAAAAGTATTCAAGATGAGTGGTGAACTTGGACTTTTAATTGGCGTTGGATTTGGAGTCTGTGGTGCAACTGCAGTTGCTGCGATTCGCCCACAAACGCGTGCTACCGAAGAAGAAACCTCATATGCAATCGCTCTGATTTCGCTCTGTGGCACTCTCTCTATTTTTACCTTGCCATTTATTGGCCACCTAATTGGGCTAAGTGATCAGACTTTTGGTGCCTGGGCTGGTGCTGCGGTACATGATGTTGGTCAGGTAATCGCAACTGCATCTGTCTGGAGTGATGAAGCAGTTCAATCTGCAGTCGTAATAAAATTGGCGCGAGTTTGTATGTTGGCTCCGATTGTTCTAATTCTTTCGATTCGCCACCGCCGCTACTTAACTTCAGTTGCAATGCAAAATGAAAAAGATGGAATAGCGGTTAGTACCAAGACAACGAAAGTGCCACTAATTCCATTCTTTGTCATTGGCTTTATTGCAGTTGCAACGATCCAAAACACACTTGATATTCCCTCAGGAATTCATGATGCAGTCGTTCTGGTAAGTAAGTTGCTGCTTGGCGCTGGTTTAGTTGCACTTGGTTCAAGCGTGCGCTGGAAATCGATTCGAGCAATTGGCCCACGCCCCATGGTTATGGGCTTGATTGCTTGGGTAATTGTTGCTGGTGTTGCCTTAGCGGCAGTTCAAATTACTGGTCTTTAAGAACAAACTGCGCCGTAGGTTGCAGAACCAACCAACTTCACATATTTAGAAAGCACGCCTTTTGTGTACCTTGGTGGGAGTGGCACAAAGTTCTTGGCACGTTCTTGCAACTCTTCGGGTGTAACCAGCAGCTCCAAAGTTCCATTTGGGATGTCGATCGAGATTTGATCGCCATCTTTAATTAACCCAATCGGGCCACCGTCTACAGCTTCCGGTGAAATATGGCCTACGCAAAGTCCAGTTGTTCCACCAGAGAATCTGCCATCGGTTACGAGCAATACATCTCTTCCGAGTCCCGCACCTTTTATCGCACTTGTGATCATCAACATTTCGCGCATTCCTGGCCCGCCCTTTGGACCTTCGTAGCGGATAACAACTACATCACCCTTTTTAATCGTGCCATCAGAGAGCGCCTGCATCGCTGATTCTTCGCGATCAAATACGCGAGCAGCGCCTTGGAATTTCTCCTCATCAACACCAGCGTTCTTTACAACGGCACCTTCAGGAGCGAGAGATCCTTTAAGAATAGTTATGCCACCATTTTTACCGAAAGGCTTTGCGGCTGGATAAATAATCTTTCCATCGGCAGCAGGAGGATTTACATCCTTGAGATTTTCAGCAATTGTCTTTCCAGTTACGGTCATGCAATCGCCGTGGAGCAGACCTTCATCAAGCAGAATCTTCATTACTGCAGGTACGCCGCCGACCTTATCTAGATCAAACATCACATATTCACCGAATGGCTTTAGATCTGCAAGCAATGGAACGCGTGCGCCAATTCGCTTGAAATCATCGAGCGATAAGTCAATGCCTAGTTCGTGAGCGATCGCTGGCATATGAAGCACTGCATTTGTAGATCCGCCTAGCGCCATGACAACTGTGATGGCATTTTCCAAAGATTTTTTAGTAATGATGTCGCTGGTTGTGATTCCAAGTTTAAGTAAGTTGATTACAGATTCGCCCGCCAATTTTGCAAGCGGTTCACGGCGATTATCTACAGCAGATGGAGATGAAGAGCCTGGAAGTGACATTCCCATCGCCTCTGAAGCGCTAGCCATGGTGTTTGCCGTGTACATACCACCGCATGTTCCAGCACTTGGGCAGGCAGCTTTTTCAATACGATCGAGATCTTCATCAGACATTAAGCCACGTGCATTGGCACCGACTGCTTCAAATGAAGTGACGATATTTACTTTAATTTCCGTGCCATCTTGAAGAGTGGTTTTTCCCGGAAGTAAAGAACCGGCATACATCAAAATACTTGGAACATCTATGCGCGCAGCTGCCATAAGCATCGCCGGAATACTTTTGTCGCATCCCGCCAGAGTTACCATCGCATCTAAGCGTTCTGCTTGCATAACAGTTTCCACAGAATCTGCAATTACTTCGCGACTAACGAGAGAGAAGTGCATTCCTTCGTGTCCCATAGAAATAACATCCGAAACGGTTATCGTTCCAAACTCCATAGGGAATCCGCCGTTAGCGCTTACTCCTGCAGCAACATCCTCAGCAACGGTACGCAGCGACATATTGCAAGGGGTAATGGTGTTGTAAGAAGATGCGATACCAATCTGCGGTTTCTTAAAATCATCACCCTGCATGCCCAGCGCTCTTAACATCGCGCGGTTTGGGCTTCGGTCACGGCCTTGCGTTACAAGCGAACTTCTCGGAGTCAGAGTCACTGTAGTACCCTAACCACAACCCAATACCTTGTGAAGAGTGTGCAGCAATGAGTTATACAACGTTGATATCCACTAGCGATTTGGCGCGCAACTTAGAAAATTCTGAGTTTGTAATTTTTGATGTTCGCTTTACATTAGATGACGAATCCTGGGGAAGAAAGGTTTATGACCAATCCCACATACCAGGTGCACATCACGCAGATTTAGCCACTGACATGTCCGGAGAAATTATTCCGGGCGTTACCGGTCGCCGACCTTTTCCAACAGTTGCAGCTTTCACTAAGACTCTCTCTAACTGGGGAATAACCCCAGATAGCCAAGTAATTTGTTACGACGCAGAGTCAGGTTTGATGGCGGCATCACGCCTCTGGTTGATGTTTCGCTGGATGGGACATGAAAAAGTTGCCGTTCTAGATGGCGGCCTGAACGCATGGAACCGCGAGTCATTACCTTTAAATCAAGAGATGAAAGTTTTAACGCCTACAAATTTCATTCCAAAGCTACGTAACGATCTCTTAGTTGAAGTCGAAAAAGTTGATTTGGCCAGAACTGATTCCAATTACTGCGTTTTTGATTCCAGAGGTGCAGAGGGATATCACGGAGGCGGAAAATACTATGACCCAATACGCGGGCATATCGCCGGTGCTGGTCTGGCAGATCGCGCTGAAATTACAGATGCGCAAGGGCTCTTTAAGAGCAAGGCTGAGTTAAAGAAGCACTACGAATTACTTACCAACGGTGTTAGCGCCGATAACACAATTTTCTATTGCGGCTCTGGCGTAACTGCTGCACAAAATGTCTTAGCTATGGAGCACGCTGGTTTCACGGGAAGCAAAATGTATGTTGGTTCTTGGAGCGAGTGGATCACAGATCCAAGTAGAGAAATCGCGCTATGACCCAGAAGAAATATCGATATGCATTGATTGGATGTGGCTTCTTTGCCCAGAACCACCTCCATGCCTGGAGCCAAAATCCCGATGTAGAACTAGTTGCAACTTGCGATGTTGATTTTGAAAAAGCGAAGTTGGCAGCTACCAATTTCGGAGGCAAGGCTTATGCAAGCGCAGAAGAGTTATTTGCCAATGAGGATTTAGATTTCGTAGATATCGCAACGACTCCACCAACTCATAAATATATGGTCGAGCTAGCAGCAAAGCATGGCGTTGCCGCAATCTGCCAGAAACCACTTGCTTGGGATATGGCAGATGCAAAGTCAATGGTTAAGGAGATGTCAGATAAAGGCCTACCTTTTATGGTTCACGAGAATTTTCGCTTCCAAACTCCAATGCGAAAAATCAAAGAGATTATCGATAGCGGTGCAATAGGTCGCCCATTCTTCGGGCGAATTTCATTTAGAACAGCTCACGATGTTTATTCGGCACAATCTTGGCTGGTGGAGAGCGAACGCATGATTATCGTTGACGTCGCGGTTCACCTCTTTGATCTAGCGCGTTACTTTATTGGTGAACCAAATACGATCTTTACCTCGGCACATCGAGTAAATCCGATAATTAAAGGCGAAGATTCAGCCACGATTCTGATGCATATGCCAGATGCCAGCTGCATTGTTGATGCTAGTTACGAGACTAGATCAGATCACAGCACCTATCCGCAGACCTTTGTAATTATCGAAGGAACCAAGGGAGCAATCACCTTATCTGCCGATTACCATCTACAAGTTGTATCGGGTAGTTCTGTAACTAACGAAGTTGTTGTAATTCCGGATCATGGTTGGACTTCTCAGCCATGGAATGGAATTCAAGATAGCGTTGTAAATGTAAATAAGCATTGGATTGAATGTTTGAAAACAGGCAGAACACCTGAAACCAGCGGCGAAGATACTCTCAAATTATTGGATATCACCTTGGGCGCATATAAATCTGCAGAATCAGGCCAAGTCTTTAACGTTGGCTCCTTACTCAAGTAGTAGATAAATGAGAAAACTTGTCGCAGGTCCGTTAACTCTGGAGTATTCCGAGGGAAGTCTTTGGAATATAAGTAACGGCAGTGAAGAGGTAATTCGCAGGATCTATCTGGTGTTCCAAGATATCAATTGGACATCCCGGCCATTTATTATCAAAGATGAAATTTGGGAAGTTGCTGATCGTTCGTTCAGTGCGAAGATCAAAGCGCAGGGATCGCACGATGCCAAAGATTTATCTGTGCAGTTAGAGATTACTGGCTCGGAAAGCGGAGAAATCACCTACGGGTTTAGCGCATCTACAGCAGTTTCATTTATGAGAAATCGCTTGGGACTCTGCCTACTCCATCCCGTTGCAGGTTTGGCTGGACGCGATTGTGAATTAACCAAGGCAGATGGCGCAGAGCGGTCAGGTTGCAACAGTTAACTTTGAAGGTGAGATATTTGAAAGCGAAGATCACCGTAACTGGAGTGATGCCTCATATAAGACTTACTGCACACCAATTTCTCTACCCTTTCCTGCGCAAGTTACTCCGGGGGAGGTGCTTAGCCAAAAGATAACTATCTCAATTTCCGGCGAGCACACGACAGCAATTTCAAAGAATGAAAGCGCCGTTATTACGGTTGGAGCCGAAGAGATTGAACTTCCCGAAATTGGTTTGGGGCTGAGCGAAGATCCCGCACATTTAATCGTCAGTGAGTATGCGGGGTTTGATGACATTGCTATTAAACACCTTCGCCTATCACTCAACGGTGATTCTCAAATTCGCTCTGCGGTGGAGAAGGCGCTTTTGGTAACTAAGCAGTTAAAGATTGATCTTGATCTTGCGATAAAGGCTGAGAGCCCACAACAACTTAAAGCAATATTGCAGTCAATAATTGAATTTAAAGATCAGATTCGTTCCTTCTACATCTTCTCCGCTAGCGAGAAAACAACTCCAATTGGGTTTATTCAAGCGGCCGAAGAATTACTAGGGGATAAGTCGAAAATCATTGGTGGTACAGATCTGTACTTCACCGAACTCAACCGCAATCAGAGCGCAGTCGATTTCGTTGATCAAGTCAATTTTTCAATCAACCCCCAGGTTCACTCATTTGATGATCGAACTCTTATACAAAACACCGCCTCCCAGAAGGCGATTGCCACAAATGCTCATCGGATTGCCAAAGGCAAAAAGGTAAGCATTGGACCAATAACGCTTCGCCCTAGATACAACCCAAATGCAACGCAACCGAATAAAGATCTCAGCAACACTGCCTTGCCATCTTCTGTTGATGCACGTCAGCGCACTTGGTTTGCCGAAGGCTGGACGGCGATGTCTATCCGCTCGATTGCAGAGTCCGAGTCAATTTCAACGCTGACTTACTTTGAAACTCTGGGATGGCGTGGCATACGCGAGCTATCTACTGGAAGTGAAGATGCACTCAACTTTGCTAGTAAAGCCGGTGAAGAATTTCCAGTATGGCGCTTGTTCAAGAATCTCAAAGGATTTACTCATGCCAGGCCAACTGCTTCATCTCTTCCAGAGTTAGTTGATTGCCTAATCGTTACTTCAGGTCAAAAGGTAAAGGTTATTCTGGTCAATTTCAGTACTATTGAGCAGGAAGTGAAATTCTCTGGAATTGATTTAAAGCCACAGACTTTAACTCCCGAGAGCGTTACTTATTTAGAAATTACAGGGGTAGCAAATGTTTGATCCACTATTTGATCTTAAGCAGAAGCGCGTTCTCATAACTGGTGGCGCCGGAACGCTAGGTGCGTTGATTGCTAAAGCCTTTGCCGAACGTGGCGCTGATGTAACTATTCAGGATCTAAATCAAGAACGGCTTGATGAAGTTCGCAAATCCATTTCTGGCGAATCAGGCAAAGCTTTCTCAATTAGCGCAGATTTATCTAGCCCTGATCAATGCGCGAATGTGGTCAATGAGGCAAATGCGTTGATGGATGGCCTAGATATCGTCATCAATACTGCGGGAATAAATCGTCGCAAACCTATAACTGAAGTGACCGAAGAAGATTTCAACGCAATTGTTTCGGTAAATATGAAAGCGATCTACTTTATTTCGCAGGCAGCACATCCGATCATGAAGGCAGCCGGCGGTGGAGTGATTGTGAACATGAGCTCGCTTAGCGCTCGTTATAGCTTCAATACAATCTCAGTTTATGCAGCGACCAAAGCAGCGGTTACTTCAATAACCCGTAGCACCGCTCGCGAATGGGCGAAAGATAAAATTAGAGTTAACTGCATCGAGCCTTCAGTTATCAAAACTGATTTCACCAAGCCGCTATGGGGCGAACCCCACCGAACAAAATGGTTTGATGAAACAACACCGATTGGTCGCCTATCAAACCCTGACGAAATCATCGGATCGGTAATCTTTCTGGCAACGGATGCATCTTCATATATAACTGGTCAATCTATTGTTATAGATGGTGGAATCTTGAGTGGTGGCGACTGGGATTCATACGCTTAGCAATCTCTTTTTTAGAGGCGAAGTGATAAGTTCAAGACCTTGAATAAGGAGCAATTAAATGTCTAGCGGGTTCGAAGCGATTGTCTGGAAAGAAAACAAGATTGTTCTGCTCGATCAAACGCAGATTCCTATCTCTGAAACCTATATTTCATACGACGAACTAGCCCCGTATATCGATGCAATTCAAAGGTTGGTAGTTAGAGGCGCCCCTGCGCTCGGCGTTGCTGGTGCCTACGGTGTCGTCTTGGTGATTGATGAGGCTGCACGTAAAGGCCATAGCGCGCAAGAGTTAGAACATAACCTTGACCTACTACGCGATGCACGTCCCACAGCAGTTAACTTGGCCTGGGCTGTTGGGAAGATTCGTAAACATCTACCTGAAGGCCGCGACGCAGTTCTAGCCGCTGCGCAAAAGTTAGCAAGTGAAGATAAGCAATCCAGTACCGATATGGGAAATATTGGCTAATCAAAAAACTGGGTAGCAAGCCTATGACTCTTTTGACTCATTGCAATACTGGTTCGCTTGCGACAACCGGTACCGGTACGGCGCTCGGTGTTATTAAAGAGATGCATAAGCGTGGCTTTGTTAAAGAGGTTTACGCAGATGAAACTCGTCCGTTACTTCAAGGCTCGCGTTTGACCGCATGGGAGTTAATGAAATCAGAAATTCCTTATCGAATTGAGCCAGATGGCGCAGCAGCGATGGCGATCCTGAGCGGTCGCATTGACGCTGCGCTTATTGGTGCGGACCGAATCGCTGAAAACGGTGATTCTGCAAACAAGATTGGTTCGCTAAGCGTTGCACTTGCTTGTCACGCTGCAGGAATCCCATTTCTAGTTGTCGCTCCCGAATCAACGGTTGATCGCAGCATTAAAACCGGAAGTG
>JAPLBI010000110.1 GCA_026392815.1 Actinomycetota bacterium | reverse complement strand
TTGCATATCCGAAATAATTTGTGCGACCGTTGCTACCTGATTGCTTGGGAAGATCTTTACCTGATCACCTAATTTAAAGTCACCTAAGTGAACGGTGCCGGTGACGCCTCTGAAATCTTCGGCGCGAGCGATCGATTGAACACGCAGGCGGGCCGTTGCTTCGGCCGATTTACTTGGCTGCCAGCCTTGAATCGCCTCAAGCAGAGTTTCGCCTGAATACCAAGGCGTTAATTTACTTCGATAAACAACGTTATCGCCAGCTAGCGCACTAAGCGGAATAAAGTGAACGTCGGCGATATCAAGGCGCTCTAGAGTCTTTTCAATCTCGCCCTTGATCTCGTTATAGATACTCTCTTGAAACCCAACGGCATCTAATTTATTGATCGCAACTAATACTCGCTGGACTCCCATTAGAGAACAGATAGTTAGATGGCGCAAAGTTTGGGTACGCACTCCCTTTGTAGCATCGACTAAAACTATTGAGATCTCAGCGCGTGATGCGGCAACAGCCATATTGCGTGTGTATTGCTCATGTCCTGGAGCATCAGAGATTATCAAGCGCCGGCCATCAAGAAGTGACATCGAGCGATATGCCACATCAATTGTGATTCCTTGTTCACGCTCTGCTTCAAGGCCATCTGTAAGCAAACTAAAGTCAATTTCACCCGCTGGGATTATTGAACCCGCGCGACGAACTTTTCGAGTCGAATCAATAGTGTCATGAGGAACGCTATCGGTCTCAACCAATAGACGTCCGATCAAGGTGCTCTTTCCATCATCAACGCTGCCGCAGGTTAAGAGGCGAACAATCGGGGTCTGCACTAGAAGTACCCCTCTTTCTTCTTCTTCTCCATCGAATCTTCATTTGCTCCATCGATTAAACGCGTTGCACGTTCGCTTAGCTTCACCTTTAAAACCTCGTCAACAACTTCAGAGATCGTTGTTGCAGTTGATTCAACGGCTGCGGTAAGCGGATAGCAACCGAGAGTTCTAAAGCGAACCATCTTTGGATCTGGAACTTCTCCAGGGTTAAGTGGGTAGCGATCATCATCAACCATAATCAATTGGTCACCGCGTTTAACCATCGGGCGATCTTTTGCAAAGTAAAGTGGGTTAACTTCAATTTTCTCTTGTTGGATATAGCGCCAGATATCGCCTTCGGTCCAATCTGAAAGTGGAAAGACGCGCATTGTCTGACCTGGCGCTAAGCGGGTGTTGTAAGAACGCCAGAGTTCAGGGCGTTGATTACGTGGGTTCCAGCTATGGCCTTCATCGCGGACGCTAAAGATTCGTTCCTTTGCGCGAGATTTTTCTTCATCACGGCGTGATCCCCCGATAGCAGCATCTACTTCATAGTGATCGAGCGCTTGCCGTAGCGCAACGGTCTTCATGATGCGCGTGTATTCAGAAATACCGGTAGTAAATGGATTTGCTCCGGAAGTTGCGCCCTCTTGGTTTGTGTGAACAATCAAATTCAATTTGTGATCGGTGACAATCTTGTCACGAAAGGAGATCATCTCTTTAAACTTCCAGGTTGTAT
>JAPLBI010000197.1 GCA_026392815.1 Actinomycetota bacterium | reverse complement strand
GTTCGACGGTATCCCCGGCGATGAATTCGCCTTCAACTGCAGTAACACCGGCAGGCAGTAGAGAAACTCCTCTTTCGAGAATTGCTGTAACTGCACCTGCATCAAGGATTAAGCGACCGCGTGGAGTTGAGGCATGTGCCAACCAGAGCAGGCGCGATGTAGAACGTGTTCCGTGAGATGCAAAGAAGGTTCCGACTTCGGTGCCAGTTAACGCAGCTGATGCGTTGGTTAGCGATGTGAGCAACATTGGAGTTCCGGCACCTGTTGAGATGCGAGCGGCTTCAATCTTGGTAACCATTCCCCCGCTGCCGACGCCAGCAGATCCTGCGCCACCAATATCAAAGTTTTCAATATCTGCGATGTGATCGACAAATGAGATTGCTTTAGCGCCGGCTTGTGAAGGTGGGGCGTCATACAAAGCATCAACATCGGAGACCAATACAAGTAAATCAGCACCAATTAATAGTGAAACAAGCGCGGCTAGGCGATCGTTATCGCCGAAGCGGATCTCCTGCGTGCCAACCGAATCGTTCTCGTTGATGATTGGCACAACGCCGAGTGAGAGCAGTTTATTCAAAGTCTGTTGTGCGTTCTGATAGTGCGAACGACGAACCACATCTTCAGTTGTTAAAAGCACCTGAGACGAGACCAAGTTATGGTGCGAAAAGTTCTCGTTGTACTTTGCAATCAGCAAGCCTTGGCCAACTGATGCTGCCGCTTGTTGCGTCGCCAAATCTTTTGGGCGGGTTGTAAGGCCAAGTGGAGCAAGGCCGGCTGCGATTGCACCCGAAGAAACCAGAACAACTTCAGCACCACGTGAACGTAGTTGGGCAACTGCATCAACGATTTGTGAAACTGCTTGGCTATCGAGGGCAGAACCTGCAGAACCGGTTAGCGAGGATGAACCAATTTTAATGACGACGCGTTTCGCACTTGTGACTGCGCTGCGGCTCATTTACTTATCCTCTGCTGGTGTTGGATCCATTAAGCGTGGAGTATGTGGGTCCTCCACGTTGTACTCCCATTGTTGCGCAATTTCATCATCACTTAGCTGATCGACAACGCGTTCTTCTACAACCCATGAGCCTTCTAAGCGTGAGTCTTCGCCGCGGCGATGTAGATGACCGGCTAATTGTTCGGCGCCCGCTTCAATAGTTGGCTCCCATTCGAAGACAACTTCATTATCGCCAGAGCCGATACGTACTTCGCTTCCAGCGACCGCGCCATGCTTGAACAACTCTTTTTCTACTCCGAGCTGTGCCAAGCGATCTGCCAAGTAACCAATTGCTTCAGCATTTTTAAAGTTAGTCTGGCGAACCCAACGAACAACTTTCTGTCCGCGAACGCTAAATGAACCATCGGCATTGGCGCGAACGGTAAATCCTGAATCATCAACCGCAGTTGGGCGCAAGATGATGCGAGTGCGTTCTTCTGTTACTGCTTCAGCGCGCGCTTTTTGTACAAGGCGCGCCATGGCGTAGAGAAGTTCAGTTAAACCTGCACGGCTTGCCGCAGAGACTGCATAAACCTCATAGCCCTTATCGCGTAACGTTTGCGCAACCATATCGGCCATTGCTTGGCCGTCAGGTAGATCAATTTTATTTAAAGCAATAATACGAACGCGATCTTCGAGGCCACCGTACTGTGCAAGTTCAGATTCAATGATTTCAAGATCTGTAATTGGGTTGCGATCTGTCTCCAGAGTTCCACAATCGAGTACATGAACAAGTGCAACGCAGCGTTCGACGTGGCGCAAGAACTCAAGACCCAAACCTTTACCTTGTGAGGCTCCTGGAATTAACCCTGGAACATCGGCAACGGTAAAGCGAGTATCGCCTGCCTGAACAACACCTAAGTTTGGAACCAAAGTTGTAAATGGATAGTCAGCGATCTTTGGGCGTGCAGCAGAAATTGCGGCAATTAACGAAGATTTTCCAGCGCTTGGATATCCAACAAGTGCGATATCAGCAACTGATTTAAGTTCTAAGTAGAGAGTGCGTTCTTCACCTGGTTCGCCAAGGAGTGCAAAACCTGGTGCGCGACGCTTTGATGATGAGAGAGCTAAGTTGCCCAGGCCGCCATGTCCGCCTTGTGCCGCAAGAAATGTTGTACCGACGCCAATTAAATCTGCGAGTTGATTTCCTTTATCGTCAAAGATAACTGTGCCATTTGGAACAGGAAGAATTAAATCTTCACCGTATGTGCCATCTTTGCGATCGCCATAGCCTTGTGATCCTGAAGTTGCTTTGCGGTGTGGGGAATGGTGAAAATCAAGGAGCGTTGTAACGCTGGAATCGACGATCAAGATAATGTCGCCGCCGCGTCCACCGTTTCCACCATCTGGGCCGCCAAGTGGTTTAAATTTTTCGCGCTTAACAGAGACGCAACCATCGCCACCTTTTCCAGCAGCGGCATAGAGCGTTACGCGATCTACGAATGTTGCCATCTCTTAACGCTCCCTTCTGGTTTAGTGCTTATAGTTTAAATCTCTAAAATTTTGTGAAATAAAAAGAGCGAGCCACGAACGCGGCTCGCTCTCTTTGAGAAACCTAAATTAAGCGACCGGTGCAACCACGTTCACTACACGGCGACCGCGAGCGCGACCGAATTCAACTGCACCTGCAGCGAGTGCAAAGAGAGTGTCATCCTTACCGCGACCTACGTTCTTTCCTGGGTGGAAATATGTTCCGCGTTGACGAACCAAAATTTCACCAGCGTTTACTACTTGTCCGCCAAAGCGCTTGATACCGAGGTATTGCGGATTGGAATCGCGACCGTTACGTGTCGAGGAGACACCCTTCTTACTTGCCATTGTTCAGCCCCTTATTTCACGCCGCTAATAGCGGTGATCTTGACTCGAGTTTGCTGTGCACGGAAACCTTGACGACGACGGTAACCGGTCTTGTTCATGTAACGAAGGATGTCGATCTTTGGGCACTTTACTTCGTCAATTACTTCGCCGGTAACTTTTACACCGCTAAGAACTTTTGCATCTGTTGTAACGCTGGCACCGTCTACGACAAGTAGCGCAGGAAAAGTTACGGTTGCACCAGCAGCCTGGTCGATGCGATCGACAGTGATGGTTTCACCAACGGTGACTTTCTCCTGGCGTCCGCCAGCTTTAACGATTGCGTACACGATTCTTGCTCCAGTTCAGTTCACGCTCATGAGGCCCAGGTGGGCTTCTTTCGAGCAGAGGCTAAGGGTACGGATTTCGTACCCCTAGGGTCAAATTGAGGCTTTTCTAGGCGGTGATGATCCCGCTGGAAGCAGCCCGGCGACGACGTCGTCCGGCTGGCTTGGCTTCTACTTCTACATCTGCGTCAGTATTAGATGACGTTTCAGTATCTGGCTCTTCGGTATTTAGAGTCTCAGTATTTAGAGTCTCATGGAATTCATGTTCCGTTGCCTCAGATTCATCGGCATCATCATGTGATGCTGATTGTGAATTTACTTGTGGCATAGGCGCTTTCATCTTTACCGGCTCCATATGGATATGAATTCCGCGACCAGCACATGAATCGCAAGTTGTTGAGAAGGCTTCGATCAAACCTTGGCCAACGCGCTTACGTGTCATTTGTACCAAACCAAGTGAAGTTACTTCTGCAACCTGATGCTTAGTGCGATCGCGACCAAGGCATTCAACTAGGCGACGAAGAACGGCATCACGGTTTGATTCAAGAACCATATCGATAAAGTCGATAACGATAATTCCGCCAAGGTCGCGCAAGCGAAGTTGGCGAGCAATTTCTTCGGCTGCTTCCAAGTTGTTCTTGGTAACAGTCTCTTCGAGGTTTCCACCCTTACCGATGAATTTACCCGTGTTAACGTCGATAACGATCATCGCTTCAGTGCGATCGATAACTAGCGAACCACCTGAAGGCAGATAAACCTTGCGATCAAATGCCTTAGCCAGTTGTTCTTCAACGCGGAAGTCAGCGAATAGATCGCCTTTACCTACGTACTTCTCAAGTTTAGTTACGAGTTCAGGAGCGATAGATCCGAGGTAAGAGCTGATCTCTTCCCAGGCTTCATTGCCTTGAATTGTAAGTTTGCGGAAATCTTCATTGAAGATATCGCGGATAACGCGCACTGCAAGATCTGGCTCAGAGAGCAGAAGCGCTGGTGCGTGGAAGTTTGGATTTTCAGATTTCTGATAAATATCTTCCCACTGCGCTTTTAGGCGTGCGACATCGTTGGTGAGTTCTTCTTCGCTAACGCCTTCAGCAGCGGTGCGAACAATTACGCCCGCTTCTTCAGGGATTAAGTTCTTTAAGATCGCCTTTAGTCGGGTGCGCTCTGATTCAGGAAGGCGCTTTGAAATACCGCTCATTCCGCCGCCAGGAACATAGACAACATAACGACCAGGAAGTGAGATCTGGCTAGTTAAGCGCGCACCCTTTTGACCGATTGGATCCTTAGTAACTTGTACAAGAACAGGTTGACCGGTCTTTAAAACCATTTCAATTTTACGTGGTTGAGTTTCAGAGATACCTGCAGCATCCCAGTTAACTTAACCGGCATATAGAACAGCGTTGCGGCCCTTGCCGATATCAACGAATGCAGCTTCCATAGATGGAAGAACGTTCTGTACGCGACCGAGATAAACGTTGCCGACGTAAGAAACGTTGGCATTACGGTTTACATAGTGCTCAACCATGACCTTATCTTCGATAACGGCGATCTGAATGCGATCACCAATCTGGCGAACGACCATCTCGCGATCGACATTTTCACGACGAGCTAAGAACTCTCCATCGGTAATTACTGTGCCGCGACGGCGATATGGCTCGCGATAATCTCCACGGTTTTCGTTCCGTCCGCCACGATCGCGATCGCGACCACGGCTACGTGTTCCACGTTCGGTACGTTCTGCGCGCGCAGGACGTTCGGTACGTTCGCGAACTTCACGGACCTTAACAACTGTTATTACGCCATCTTCATCAACAGTCTCGCCAGGTGTTACACCTTCGCCAGTTGCACGGCGGCGACGGCGACGACGATGTGTTGTACCTTCTGCGGAATCTTCGCTGGAATCCTCTGAACTATCAGTGCCTTCATCTGAAGCGTTAGCGTCGGCACCATCTGCACCTGGCTTACGGCGACCGCGTCCACCACGACGGCGGCGGCGATTGCGTCCACCACGACCATCGGAATCTTCAGCGTCGTCAGATTCAGGCGCTGCTGCAGAAGTACTTACCTTCTCTACTGATTCTTTTGCTTCGCTTGGAGATTCAACTTTCTTCGCGCTCTTCTTTGCTGCAGCCTTCGGGGCTTTCTCTTCTGGAGCAGCCTGAAAAATTGGGACAGGGATCGAAGGCTTTCTTCTTACTAATCTTTGTCACCGCACGTTTGCGCGGTGACTTTGGCTCAATCGCCATGGCACCAAATCCTCTATGCGTTTAAATAAACGCGCTCTGGCTTGTAGATACTTAACTAGCTAGCGCCCCGAACGGGATGCGCACTTGGGTCAAATCCTTCAAGCAAATCTCTGTGTGTACTTCTGTGTTAGTCCGCCGCTGGCTGTGTGCCGCGAATTGGTTCGCGAGCCGCGCTGAACTGTTGGGGTAAGTATGCCAGACGAAAGGGGTAAAGCGCGAAATGAGCGGGGTTTGCGCCTGAATTAGCCGCGGTGTCGAGCGTTCACATTTTGCAATAGACCAAATCCGATCATATTGGCGAACATGCTTGAGCCTCCATAAGACAGGAATGGCAGCGGTACGCCAGTCATAGGCATCATGCCTAGAGTCATTCCAATGTTTTCAAATGTTTGAAATGCAAACCAAGCGATAACTCCCGTACAAACTAATTTTCCATAGGGGTCACTAGATCTTCGCGCAATTCCAAATGCTCGCATCAAAATCAAAAGATATAAGAGAATGATAAAACCGCAACCGAGAAAACCTAACTGCTCTCCTGCAACTGTAAAGATAAAGTCGGTTTGTTGTTCTGGCACAAAGCGGCCATTTGTTTGTGGGCCATTAAATAAACCTGTACCAAGCAAGCCGCCAGAACCCACTGTGATTCGCGCCTGACGTAACTGGTAACCACTCCCTTGCGAATCTGCATTTGGATCAACGAAAGCTTGCAAACGTTTTACTTGATAATCATTTATAACGCCGACTTGCACTGCTGCAAAGCTACCTATTACCGCCACTAGAAGTAGGCCTGCCACCCAGCGCAGTGGAGCGCCAGATACTGCAATGATGGTTACGACAGCGATGCTAATGATAAAAACAGTTCCCATATCCGGTTGAGCCAGAATTAAGAGAACTGGAATAGCGGCGATAACCAAGGCCTGCATAACATCTCGATGAGAAGGCGAATCTGAATCATGGTTGCGCTCAGATAAAATCATCGACATACCAACGATGATTGAAATCTTTGCGAGCTCGGCTGGCTGTACTTGGAATCCGCCTGGCAAGCCAATCCACGCCTTTGCACCATTTACTTCATCACCAATTCCCGGAATCAAAACCAAGGTAAGTCCGATAACGCCAGCAATCCATAAAAATGGCGTGTACGCGCGGATTAAT
>JAPLBI010000205.1 GCA_026392815.1 Actinomycetota bacterium | reverse complement strand
GAGCGCAGACGTCGCAGGTCGGATGCAAAGTTAACTAAGCGCACATAACCGATCTCGGTAAAGGTTGATTTATCTGCGCCACCGATCTCATCCAAGGTATCGATGAGTGAACCTAAGAACTGATCATCGGCTTCGGCTTGTTCGGGGTTACCGGCGGCGATCTTCTTGATTAGAGACTTGCTTTCGGCGCGCGAACCTTTTGCACGATTGCGTGAGTAAGCACCGAGCGCTGCTAAATCTTTTGCTCCCAAGTTAATGCGTGGTCCAACTAAGTGGCGCATCAACGCTGCACCGGAATCAGGATCTGCGATCACGCGGAGCATCGAAACAATGTCGGCGACTTCAGGAACATGGATAAGTCCACCAAGTCCAAGGACTTCGACTGGGATATCAGCGGCGCGTAGCGCACCTTCGATAGTTGCAATCTGCGAGCGTTTTCGAACGAGAACTGCAAAGGTAGAACGCTTTTCGGCAGGTTTTGCCAAACGCGCTTTATCAAACCAGAGTGAGGTGAAGTATTCAGCAATCGCAGTTGCTTCGAGATCTAGATTTTCGAAGACTCCGCAAACTAACTCGCCATCTCCCGCATCGGGACGTGGAGTAAGTGGTGGAACATCGGCACCGCTTTCACGGCGAATCTTTTCGGAGACAACGTTGGCGAGTTCAAGGATTGTTTTATCATTGCGGAAAGTTGTAAGTAGTGAATAGCGCTCAGCGCCGGTGTGGCCGGCCGCTTTTGGGAAGTATTTTCCGAAGGAATTTATAGTGCCGGCAGAGGCTCCGCGCCATGTGTAAATAGCCTGGCATGGGTCCCCAACTGCCATTACGGGATGTCCCCCGCCAAAGAGCGATGACAGCATTCGCACCTGTGATTGCGAAGTGTCTTGATATTCATCAAGTAATACAACGGAATACTTTGCGCGTTCTAGCTCGCCGATATCGGAAAACTTAACCGAGATATCTGCTGCAAGTGACATTTGATCATCGAAAGAAAGTTGACCGGATTCTTGGCGGCGTTGGATAAAGCGTTCGACCATCGGTAACAAAGCGGAGCGCTGGCTCAAGACTTTGACAACTTTACGTACCTATGGATTTGTAGCACCATACATCTGTGCCAATTGCTCAAGAACTTCATTATCTGCTGCCGCAATATCTTCGGGTGAGACTTGGTGCTCGAGCATCAACTTGGTTAAGCCAAGTAAATCTTCCACAACTGTGCCAACGGCAGATTCATTTGAGTACGAAGCATCTTCCCAATTGCGAACGATGTCATTGGCGAGTTGCCACATCGCAGCATCGCCCATTGGTTGAATATCAGCATCAATACCAAAGCGAATTGAGTGCTCGGAAAGTAAACGCGCGGCATAAGAGTGGTAAGTAGTAACTGCAACTTCAAGAGGAGTGTCTTCTGGGATTAACTTGGCAGCACGCAATTGACGAAGTCTGGTGCGGATACGGATCGCGAGTTCGCCAGCGGCTTTACGAGTAAATGTCAGACCAAGTATTTGATCAGGGCGGGCGAAGCCATTGGCAACCAAGTAGATAACGCGCGCTGCCATGGTTTCCGTCTTACCTGAACCAGCGCCCGCGATAACAACGGCAGGTTCGAGCGGATTAGATGCGATGGAAATGATCGCGCTTTGTTCATCAGTTGGTTTGTAAACCTTTGCGCCAACTTTCTGCTGCGCGGCAGCGATATCTTGCGGTGAGTACTTCTCGATCATTCGATCACCGTCCGGCCCTGGCTCTGGATCGGACAACAGGCCTTAACTACGCAGTTTTCGCACATAGAGTTGATCCGCGCCTGGAAACTTTCGGCTCCCATACCTTCAGCAATTTCTTCGATCTTCGCCTTTACTTCAACCTCATCGATCTTGTACTGCTGACGAGTTGTGACCTTTACTGAATCTTTTGCAAGGTAAACGAGTTCAGCACCTGATGAAGAAGTACTGGATAACTTCTTTTCGAAGCCGTCAAGGGCAACAGCTAATTGGTAGCAAGCAAGTTGCAAGTTCTCTTTCGCTTTTTCTGCGGTGATCTGGGTTTTGCCGGTTTTGAAATCGATAACGTAATGGTTGCCATCTGAGTCGACTTCAATGCGGTCGACGCTGCCGCGAATTTCTGCGCGGCCAACTTGGATCTTAAAGTTAAGTTCGGCGCCAACTACATCGCGTGTTGTCGCGGCATGGTAACGGCTAAAGCGCTCAAGCATCTTTACTGCGCGCTTAAGGGATGAGTTGCTGATCCAGCCTTCGGTCGGATCGATAAGTGACCAAGAGGATTTGAGTTTTGCAATTAGATCAACTTCAGAGATGGATGTATCTTCTACTTTGATCCGTGCGAATTCGTGAATTGCTGAACCTAAGATCTGCGCTGTTGAATCGCCATTTGTTCCACCACTGCGTTCGAGGAACCACTTAACGCCGCATTCGGTGAAGTTTTCCGCGCCTGATGGAGAAACTGGTACTAACTCATCTGCAGCAACAATTGTTTCAGTTGAAGAAATTGGAAGTGATCCAGTCCAGTGTGCTGGATCTGCTGAAGTGATTTGCGATTGGGAAAGCGTCTTTAGAATCGATGCAGCCGTTTCTGCACTTTCTCCACCTAAGTTCTGGCGCAGCGTTGCAACAAGTGCCGATGTTGTAAGTGGACGTGGAACCTTTGTAATTACAGGAGTATCGAGATCGCCGGTGTTATCAAGTTCTTCAAAGTAGGCAGATGGTTCATCATCTTCGCGCTGCACTGCGGTGACGATTAAAGCCTGGCGGGCGCGGGTTACAGCCACATGGAGCAAGCGGCGCTCATCTTCAGCGAGTGCACCAGCAGCAATTAGATCGAGTTCCAAACGGGCTAAGTCACCGTGGCGTTCGCGTTCTACAAGTCTTTCGCTACCAAGTAGCGAAGAACGTTGACGCAAGTTTGGCCAAACGCCTTCTTGTAGACCGGCAACTGCAACGACTTCCCATTGGCGCCCCTTGGCAGAGTGCACAGTAAGAATTTCGACTACATCAGGGCGAACACCTTGTGCAGTAATGATGTCACCGACAATTGATTCGCGCGATAGCTCGTCAAGAAATGCTGATGGCTTGGAGTATGGGAAACGCTCAGAGAATCGCTGTGCGGAATCAAAGAGTTGGATCATCGCATCGAGATCACGATCGGCTGCTGCACCACGATTGCCGCCACGCAGCGCTGTGTTACGCCAAGCGGTGCTTAACTTTTCATTGTCGCTAGTTTTTGCGTTATCCCAAATCGCCCAAAGTAAATCTTCGGGGCGAGCATCGATCGATGTTAATACTTTACGAGCAGCCAGCAATAGTTCGTGAACACGAGTAAGCGCAGCGCTTTCTTCAATGTTGATCTCGCCCTTATCAATGGCATCGATTAAGAGCTGTGTTCCGCCACGAGTGTCGGTGGCATCATCGCGGGCAGCTAAAAGTGCGGTGCGGATTCGGCGCAAAGATATTGAATCCGATCCCCCGAATTCAGCGAGCAGTAAACGCTCGCAAGTGTCGAGGTTTAGCAATTGATCACCAGTTGCAACGCGGGCGATGAGAATAAATGGCGCAATCGCAGGGTTAGTGGAAAGTGCTTCGAGATCTCCGGCAACTGGAATTGAAACTTGAGCAAAGGCACGACGAAGTGCACTTGCTTGAGTGCCAGCAGAACGCAAGATAACTGCCATCTGCGAATAAGGAATGCCATGCATTAAATGGGCGCGCTTGAAAAGGTAGGCGATGTATTGCGCTTCTTCAGATTGTGAATTCAAGCGCGCAGTGGTGAAAGGGTTATCTAGCGCGGGTTTGGCGCTATAGGTGCAGGTGCGGGTGCGCGTACTAGATGGTGCGCGGAAGGCCGCTGTAACTTTCTGGCCGATCTCAAAGATTTCCGGGCGGCAGCGATAAGAGTTCTGTAAAAGTATTTGGGTTGCACCCTTTTCAAGGTAAGAGCCAACAACTTGTTTTAGCCCATCTGGATCTGCGCCACGGAAGCGACCAACAGATGAATCAGCATCGTAGGCAATTACTAGATCAGGGCCAGATAAGAGATCGAGAAGTTTGCGTTGTGCAGGATCGCTTTCTTGGAATTCATCGACCATGATCGTGGCAAAGCGAGCCTGCAACTGTGCGCGCAGCTTCTCGTTTTTTTGCAGGTAAGCAATTGCTACATTAATCAATTCCGAAGGATCAATACGCATCTTGGCATCGCCGGCGGTGTCTTCGCGGATCGCCATAACTTCTTTGTAGCGCTTCCAAAAATCTGCAGCTGGCGCCCAATACTTTTCATTTACTCGTTCGCCGCGCGTAGCAAGTTCTTCAGGGGTAATACCGCGTTCGTTGGCGCGCATAATTAAATCGCGGAGTTCGCGGATAAAGCCTTGCGTTAAAAGTGGATTGCCTTTCTTATCTTCGCCATCATGTAAATCAGTTGGCCATTTGCGATAACCATCTTCTACATCACCTTCAAGAAGTTGACTGATAAAGTTTTCTTGTTCGGGGCCAGATAACAGAATTGGTTCGTGATAATTCTCGTCTGAGTCCATCTTTAAAATCGAGTAAGCAAGTGAGTGAAATGTACGAGCCAGCGGTTCGTGCATCGTCACCGTTGTGCGAAGTGCAATGGCATCGCGGAGTTCGGATGCGCGTTCGCGGCCGTAAGTGATTAGAAGAATTGAATCGGGATCTTGCCCTGCCGCTATGCGCGATAACGCAGATTCGATTAATACCGAAGTTTTACCGGTGCCCGGCCCACCTGCAATTAAAAGTGGTGATCCGCGATGTGCTGCCGCCTTTGCCTGTGTGGCATCTAGCTCCAAAAGCGCAGGCGCAGCGGGTGCGCGAGTGAGCTTTATGGATGGCGTGGTCATATGAGGTATTGAACCCCAGACCACTGACTTTTATTCCAATTACACGCTTTTAAAGCGTGCAGGCTTAACTATCTGCAGCCAGGTTGGCTTTCTTCTGGCGAGAGGTCGCACGTGCGCGCTCGTCACCATTTAAAGTCACCTTACGGATACGTACTACAGCAGGCGTTACTTCTACGCATTCATCTTCGCGACAGAATTCGAGAGCGCCTTCCATATTTAACTTCTTTGGCGGAATCAAACGCTCTGATTCGTCGGTTCCTGATGCGCCCATATTTGTAAGTTTCTTTTCGCGAACACAGTTAACGTCCATGTCATCGCTGCGAGAGTTCTCGCCAATAACCATGCCTTCGTAAACTTCATCGCCTGGCTCAACAAATATTGTTCCGCGATCTTGTGTTCCGTAAAGTGCGTAAGAAGTAACTGTTCCCATACGGTCTGAAACAAGTGATCCAGTTGCACGTGTGCGGATATCGCCATACCAAGGCTCGTAACCATCGAAAACGTGGTGGAGCAAACCGGTTCCGCGAGTTTCAGTTAAGAACTCGGTACGGAAACCGATCAAGCCACGTGATGGAACTTTGTAATCAAGACGGATCCAACCAGTTCCGTGGTTAACCATTTGTTCCATGCGGCCTTTGCGAAGCGCCATCAACTGAGTAAGTACACCGAGATATTCTTCAGGTGCATCAATTGTTAAACGCTCCATCGGTTCGTGAATTTTTCCATCGATCTTCTTGATAACTACCTGTGGCTTACCAACAGTTAGTTCGAAACCTTCGCGCTTCATGATTTCAACAAGAACAGCAAGCTGAAGTTCTCCGCGGCCTTGTACTTCCCAAGTATCTGGACGTTCAGTATTTAGAACGCGCAGTGAAACGTTACCGACGAGCTCGGCATCAAGACGGCCCTTAACTTGGCGCGCAGTAAGCATTTTTCCACTCTTGCCGGCTAGTGGAGAAGTATTGATACCGATTGTCATTGAGATAGATGGTTCATCCACGATGATTAGTGGAAGTGCATGCGGGCTCTCGTTATCAGCCAAAGTTTCGCCCAAGGTAATTGTTTCGATACCTGCAACAGCGATGATGTCGCCTGGATGAGCCTCAAGTGCTGGAACGCGTTCTAGCGCTTCAGTAATCAAAAGTTCTGAAATCTTTACGCGCTCTTGGGTTCCATCTGTCTTAATCCAAGTAACGGTCTGGCCCTTTTTAATTACGCCTTCGCGGACGCGACATAGTGCAAGGCGTCCCAAGAATGGTGATGAGTCAAGGTTTGTGACGTGCGCTTGTAGTGGTGCACCTTCGTGATATTCAGGTGCAGGAATTGCAGAGAAGATAGTGTCGAATAAAACATCGAGGTTCTCTTCTTCTGGCATTCCGCCATCAGCAGGACGCTTAAGCGATGCACGACCTGCTTTGGCAGATGCGTACACAACTGGGAATTCAATCTGTTCTTCAGTTGCGCCAAGATCAAGGAAGAGTTCGTAGGCTTCATCGACAACTTCAGCGATACGTGAATCGGGACGGTCAACCTTGTTGATCAACAAGATAACTGGCAAATTCTTTTCTAGCGCTTTACGTAATACGAAACGAGTCTGTGGAAGTGGGCCTTCAGAAGCATCAACTAGCAAAATTACGCCGTCGACCATTTCAAGTCCGCGTTCTACTTCGCCACCGAAGTCAGCGTGGCCTGGAGTATCAATAATGTTAACGATTGTGTTGCCGCGCTTTACCGCAGTGTTCTTGGCAAGGATCGTAATTCCCTTTTCGCGTTCTAGATCCATCGAATCCATCATGCGGTCTTGGCCTTCGCCCTGAACCTTGTGTGCTGCAAATGCACCAGATTGCCAAAGCATGGCATCGACCAGAGTGGTCTTGCCATGGTCAACGTGAGCGATGATCGCTACGTTACGCAAATCTTCGCGCTTTTTAACTGGCAGATCTTTTAGGTGGGCTTGTTTCTTAGACAAAGGAGCAACTTTCGTTAGGCAAGAGGCGATCGTACTAAAGGCTCTGCATAAGGACTAATTACCCGCGTAGAGGCGATGAGAATTCTTCATTATTTGAGTGATTTACTACATACTAAATGCCTATTGGATCCAAATAAGATTCAAGTACGAACCCAATAATGAAGAGGTTGGAAGATGTCACAAGCAGTTAACGATCCAGCAAAGAGCGCGGCGATTTCAGCTGATGATCATGAATTTGTCTTTCACTCATGGTCTGCGCAAGGTGCGATTAAGCCACTTCCAATTTCGGGTAGCGCTGGTTCACGTTTCTGGGATTACGAAGGAAACACTTACCTAGATTTCTCTTCACAACTTGTCTTTACCAACATTGGTCACCAACATCCTAAAGTTGTAAAAGCGATTCAAGAACAGGCCGCTGTTATTACAACTATGGCGCCTCAACATGCTAGCGAAGTTCGCAATCAAGCAGCGCGCGACATCGTTGAGCTAGCCGGCGATAAGTTCGCAAAAGTATTTTTCACAACAGCCGGTGCCGACGCGACTGAAAACGCAATCCGCATGGCGCGCTTACATACTCGCAAACATAAAGTTCTATCTACCTACCGTTCTTATCACGGCAATACTGGTGCAGCGATTAATGCAACTGGCGACCCACGCCGTTTCCCAAATGAATTTGCCTTCGGACATGTTCACTTCTGGGGCCCTTACCTTTACCGCACTGCATTCTGGGCAACTGATGAAGCGCAAGAATGTGCGCGCGCTCTAGAACATCTCGAGCAGACAATTATCTTTGAAGGCCCAAACACAATTGGTGCGATCTTGATCGAATCAATTCCTGGAACTGCTGGCGTCTTGGTTCCACCTAAGGGCTATCTCGAAGGTGTTCGCGCCCTCTGCGATAAGTACAAGATTCTTTGGATTGCAGATGAAGTTATGGCCGGCTTTGGTCGTACAGGTAAATGGTTTGGTTTCCAGCATTCAGCTGCAACTCCAGATCTAATTACCTTCGCTAAGGGCGTTACATCGGGTTACATCCCACTTGGTGGAGTTGTAATCAGCGGTGATGTTGCAAAGACATTTGATGAAACTGTTTTCCCAGGTGGACTTACCTATATGGGCCACCCACTTGCTACTGCAACTGCTGTTGCAACAATTCAAGTGATGAAGGAAGAGAAGATGGTCGAGAACGCAGCGAGCATCGGTGAAAAGATTCTTGGCCCTGGGCTTCATGAGATGGCGAAGAAACATAAGTTAATCGGTGATATTCGCGGTATGGGTGTTTTCTGGGGCGTTGATCTTGTTACAGATCGTGCAACTCGTGCACCGCTTGCACCTTATGGCGCATCAAGTCCTGCGATGAATGAATTAGTGGCCGCCTGTAGGAAGAACGGTCTGATGCCATTTAATAACTTCAACCGTATTCACTTATGCCCGCCGTGCAATATC
The DNA here is from genome assembly GCA_026392815.1 of Actinomycetota bacterium. Taxonomy (GTDB): domain Bacteria; phylum Actinomycetota; class Actinomycetes; order Nanopelagicales; family Nanopelagicaceae; genus Planktophila. Next base: position 3,064 of record JAPLBI010000205.1, on the reverse strand, counting down.
AGTGAAGCAGATGCGAAACTTGGTTTAGAGATTATTGATAAATCACTTGGTGAAATCGCTAAGCACTACACCGGCGCTTAATCAAACGTTAAATCTAAACTCCACAACATCACCATCGGCCATTACATATTCCTTGCCTTCCATACGGACCTTGCCTTTAGCTTTCGCTTCAGCCATCGTCCCTGCGGCCATTAGATCGTCAAAGCTAACGATTTCGGCTTTGATAAATCCCTTTTGAAAATCGGTATGGATAACGCCGGCGGCCATTGGCGCAGTGTCACCTTTATGAATTGTCCAGGCACGCGCTTCTTTTGGCCCAGCAGTTAGATAAGTCTGTAGTCCAAGAACGCTAAATCCAACGCGGGCCAGCGTTGCAAGGCCGGGCTCTTTCATTCCGATTGATTGCAGAAGTTCAAGAGCATCTTCATCGCTGAGTTCAGCAAGCTCTGCTTCAGTTTTAGCATCAAGGAAGATTGCCTCAGCAGGAGCTACGAGATCAGCCAACTTCTTACGCAGATCGCCATCGTTAAGTTCTGCAGCATCAACGTTAAATACATATAAGAATGGCTTTGCAGTTAACAGGTGTAGGTCGCGAAGTAGTTCGAGATCAAGACCTGATGATGAAAGTGGCTTTCCGCTCTGCAAGTGCGCTTCAGCTTTCTTAACTGCTTCTACAACTGGCGCAATCTCTTTATTGGTACGTGCTTCTTTTTCTAGACGGGGCAGCGCTTTCTCAATTGTCTGTAAATCAGCGAGCGCCAGTTCTGTATTAATTGTTTCCATATCGCTGCCCGGATCAATGCGCCCATCAACGTGGACAACATCGCCATCGGTGAAGACGCGGATTACCTGACAGATCGCATCGGTTTCGCGGATATTGGCTAAGAATTTATTTCAAAGGCCCGCTCCTTCTGATGCTCCCTTAACAATGCCTGCGATATCTACGAAAGATAGGGCCGCTGGAAGCAACTTCTCAGAGCTAAAGATTGTGGCCAGTTTGGCTAGGCGCTCATCCGGTACGCCTACGACGCCGACATTTGGCTCAATTGTGGCGAAGGGATAGTTAGCGGCGAGGACGTTATTTTTGGTGAGCGCATTAAAAAGGGTCGACTTTCCAACGTTTGGCAGTCCGACGATTCCAATTGACAGGCTCATAAGGAGTAGAGCCTACGCGCCATTGTCGGTGCTTCCTGCCACGATAGGCCCATGTCAAGCGCAGTAGTGGCCATTCTTACACTCGTTATCGGGCTCGTTCTCGGTTATTTCATCGCCAGCAGGCGCACCTCGAAAGATGGCGTCTCTGCTGCAGAGTTTGCATCAGTGCGCGCCGAACGCGATTTATATAAATCCGAACGCGATAACGCGATGGCAGGTTCAAAGCTGGCAACTGAAATTGAAGCGATGAAAAGTGCGATGGAGAAATTGCAGAAGGAAGCATCTGATGCTGACCGTCGTCGTATCGAAGCCGAATCCGATATCCGAACTCAAGTTAAAGCGATGTCTAACCACAACGAATCACTCGTTGCGCAGACCAAAGCAATTGCAGGCGCACTTTCACATTCTCAGAAGCGTGGAAAGTTCGGTGAAGCACAACTCGAGTTAATGCTTGAGGATGCCGGCTTACATAAAGGTATCGAATACACCGCGCAGCGCTCTACAACCGATGATGACTCATCCGGCATTCCCGACATCACAGTGCGCATGCCTGGCGGTACCAAATTATTTATCGACTCCAAATTTCCATTCGATCGCTTCATTGAAGCCCACGAAGTTGAAGATGGCGCCGAACGCGAGCGTTTATTTCATGAACATAAGAAAGATCTCGCTAGCCACGTTACCGCCCTTGCCAAGCGCGGTTATCACGAGTCACAAGATTCACCAGATTTTGTAATTCTCTTTGTTCCATTTGAATCACTGCTCACAGAGGCGCTACGCGTTGATCCGCTCTTCCTAGACACCGCCTTTAAGCAAAACGTCACTATTGCAACGCCAACATCGATGATGGCTCTACTGCGCACTATCGGCAACGTTTACTCACGCAACTCTGTGGCTCTAAACGCTGAAAACATCGCTAAATCTGCTGGGCTCTTTATGAAAGATTTAACGCTGCTACACACCAAGATCATTAAGGTGGGTACAGCACTTAATTCACTCTCTAAGGCATATGGTGAGTTAATTCCAACCGCCGAATCTACAGTTAAGCGCGCAGCAGCCAAGATCATTAGCTTTGGAGTATCGGGAGATAAAGATAAACTCTCACTTACTTACCCAGATGCGCCTGCTGAAGTGCGTGAGTTAAAGAACGCCGAACTCGGCGGCGAAGAAGATTTCATTGATGCAGAAGAAGTAAAGGATGAAGAATGAGCACAAATGTAGATACAAAACCTTTGATCAAAGGCCCTGGCCTAAAGAAAGAAGGCGTAGTCGTTCTGCAAACTTTATTTATCGCGATATTTGCCGGCCTTGAAATTCTAATCCGCAGCGGCGCCGGCATCGTCTCAGGCCTAATCATCTGCGTTGTTCTCTATGGCGGACTTCGCTTCGGTCGCAAAGGCACCACATACGTCTCCGTTGTCACTCCGCCTTTGGCATATGCAGCAACAGTCTTGCTCTATCTAATTTTCTCTGTTGGATTTAAGCCATCTCGTTTAGGAATTGATTTCATCGCATCCCTTGCCAGCATCGCTCCATACCTAATGGTTAGCGCACTTTACGGCTGGTTTGTATTTCTCAACGAAAAAGCAAAAGCGCGTAAACCAAAGCCACGCGTTTAATTACTTACCGGCGGTCTTTAAATCTTTACGTAGTTCAGGTGGCAGAGCAAAGAGCAGCGATTCTTGCGTCGCAGTAACTTCTTCAACGCTGCCAAAGCCGCGTTCTGCTAGCCAGGCCAGTAAATCGCGAACCAAAATTTCAGGCACTGATGCGCCGCTAGTTACACCAATAGTTTCAACTCCAGTTAGCCAAGCATCATCTGCTTCTTCTGCGTAATCAATTAAATAAGCGTTCTTTGCGCCATATTCCTTGGCAACTTCAACTAAGCGAACTGAGTTTGAAGAGTTAG
>JAPLBI010000125.1 GCA_026392815.1 Actinomycetota bacterium | reverse complement strand
TCATTGGCAGTTACATCTTTGCCGCTGAGTAAAACGCGATACGGCAGCGAATATGGCAGGAAGCGCGTTACGAGTGCGCAGGGAAGTTCCTCCGCGCTCTCATCGGTTCGTCCTTCAATAACTGCGATTGGCTGAACGCTTGGCGCCCCAAGATGTGACAGTTCGCGAAGCGCTTTATATTCGCGGTTGGCGAATTCAGAGACAGTCTCTTTAACTGCATAGACTTCCGCATCGGGATCATCGGTGGATCGCACCAAGCGAACGATATGTCTGGAAATACCGCGCTTTTCGGTCAGCGCTGGATCTTCCGGCCACTCCTCCAAATTGATATGCCAAGGCAAGCCAGTAACGGCGGCGATTTCTTCGCCTAATCCCGTAATGCGTAACGCCATGTATGAAGGATATCGCTTTAGAATAGGACGCATGGCAATAGCAGATCGCATCAAACGTAAACCTAAGTCAAAAGTTAAGGCAAAAGCAGTTAAGACCGATTTTGGCGCTTTGGGCAATCCAATTGATAGAACTCACCCCTTTTACTTTGGATTTATAGCCACATTAGGTGCGTTAATTGCAATTGTATTAATGCGCGCACTTGCCAGCACCAGCCAGATATTTGTTTTGATCATCGTCGCTCTATTCCTTGCAACTGGCCTAAACCCAGCAGTCGTCGCTATTCAAAGACGCGGACTATCTCGGGCAAATGCCGTAGCAGTTATCTTCGTATCTGTAATTGCTTTTGTGGTCTTCTTTATTGCCGTGGTAATCCCGCCAGTTGTATCTCAAGGCACACAGTTAATTAACAGCCTTCCTGCTTTGCTTACTGATTTGGATAAGAACCCAACTATCGCTGATCTAAATAGACAGTTTGGAATTATCGATTCACTGCAATCAAAACTTAAAGAAGTAACTTCAGATGGCACCCTGATCATCTCTGCCTTCGGTGGAGTTATCGGCGTTGGAAAATCAGTTCTCTCCGGGACTTTTACTGCGCTTACTATTTTGATCTTGACCCTTTACTTCATTACCTCTCTGCCACAGATGACCGAGCTAGGGCTCCGCTTTGTTCCAGCTAGCCGCCGTGACCGAGTCTCACTTCTAACCAACGCAGTTATCTCCCGCGTTGGATCCTTCGTCGGAAGCCAGATTTTAATTGCCGCGATGGCTTCGGTCTTTGTACTGGCGCTTTCGCTTGTACTCGCTCTTCCATCGCCAGTGGCGATAGCGATGATCGTATTAGTTTGTGGACTTATCCCACTAATCGGTCACTTCATTGGCTGCGCCGTGGTGACGATTATTGCGCTAACTCAATCTGTTTCAATTGCGCTGGTTGCATTCATTGCCTACGTTGTCTACGTACAAATTGAAAATTACCTAGTAACACCAAGAATCATGAAGCGCACACTTTCGGTTCCGGGCGCAGTGACCATCATCTCCGCGCTAATTGGATCTTCACTTCTTGGCCTAATTGGCGGATTACTTGCAGTGCCAATTGCCGCATCAGTGATCTTGATCCTTGATGAAGTCGTCTTCCCGCGCGCAGATAACTCTTAAATCTCAGTAGGCAGCGGCAAGCGCTCTGGCGCAAGCACTTTAGTGATCTCGCTCAAAACGGTGTGAACGGCGGGTTCTCCTACCCAGAGATGTTTCGCACCAGCAACAGGAATTATTTCTATTTGAGTCAACGGTTTAAATCTTTCAATCGCGTCTGGTGGTTGTAGATAATCATCAAATTCGGGAACGAGAGCAATCACGCGACGTCCATCTTTGGCCCAATACTCAAGATCGCTAACTTCGGATGTACGAAGTGGCGGTGATAAAAGAATTAAGCCCTTGATCCGTGGGTCTTTTGCATGCCGAAGCGCTAAATCTGTTCCAAACGACCATCCGACTACCCAGAGATTTTCTAACTTCAAAGTATCTAAGCAGTAGATCATCATCGCTTCGACGTCGAATTTTTCTAATCCACCGTTATCAAATGTGCCAGTACTAGTACCTGTTTCACTCGTTGTGCCACGAGTGTTAAAACGAACAACTTGTATGCCAGCCATATCTGGCAAGCGATTAGCGGCTTTCTTATAAACGTGGCTATCCATCATGCCGCCTGCTGTCGGCAAGGGATGTAAGCAAAGGATTGCGCCGGTGTAGCGATCAAGTGGTGCCGCGCTTTCGCCGATCAGCGTTTGGCCATCGCTTGTTGTAACAGAAAATGGATTGCGCAGCGCCGGTAGAACAGTGCTCGGGCGTACTGGCTGCAACATGCAGGAGAGTCTAGTCTTTCCCCATGTCCACTTCTACAAACACATTTGCCTCGCACTATCCAGTTACTGGCGAAGTTATCGCCAATTATCCGATTGCTGATCGCGAGACAGTCTTTAGCGCAGTTGCAGCAGCTCGCAGCGCATCAAGTGCTTGGCAAGAATTGGGATTCAAGGGTCGCCGTAAAGTATTGCTTAAGTGGAGCAACTTACTTATTTCACAACTTGATGAAATTACCGAACTTGTATCAAGAGAGACTGGAAAGCCAGTTAGCGATGCCAAACTTGAAGCATCTCTTGCTGTGGGCCACTTAGGTTGGGCTGCACGTCATGCCGAAGATGCAATGCGCACAACACATCGTTCTCCTGGCGCACTTATGGCAAATATGTCAGCAACTGTCGAACGTTCTCCAGTTGGAGTAGTCGGTGTGATTGGCCCTTGGAACTATCCGATATTCACTCCAATGGGTTCTATCTCCTACGCACTGGCTGCTGGAAATACTGTGGTCTTTAAGCCAAGTGAGTACACACCAGGTGTTGGCGCGATACTTGCTAAGACTTTTGCAGAAGTTGCACCATTTGCCGACATCTTCACCTGCGTTACAGGACTTGGCGCTACCGGAAAAGATTTATGTGAAAGTGGCGTCGATAAATTGGCGTTCACTGGTTCTACTCGCACCGCCAAGTTAGTTGCTGCAGCATGTGCTGCGAATATGACGCCAGTTGTTCTCGAATGTGGTGGCAAAGATCCAGTAATCGTTGCCGAAGATGCCGATATCAAGCGCGCTGCTGATGCAACTATCTGGTCTTCTATGTCTAACGCTGGGCAAACATGTATCGGTGCAGAGCGCGTCTATGTTCATGAAAAGGTTGCCGATAAATTTATTGAAGAAGCGATCAAGGTAGCCAAATCAATTCATCCGGGCGCTCCCGGAGTAGGCAACTACGGGCCTGCAACAATGCCTTCGCAGATCAACGTTATTCAAGGACATATCGATGATGCGATCGCTAAGGGTGCCAAGGTCGCACTTGGTGGTTCAGATTCAGTTAAAGCGCCATTTGTTGAACCAGTTATTTTGCTCAATGTTCCTGAAAATTCCACAGCGATGTTGGAGGAAACTTTTGGGCCAACTATCGCGATCAATCGCGTGAAATCAATGGCTGAAGCGATCGCGTTATCTAACGCCTCTAGATACGGGCTTGGCTCATCTATCTGGTCTAAGCGTCAAGGCAAGAAGATTGCTCGCCGATTGCATTGTGGAATGGTTGCGATTAACTCAACTATTTCATTTGCAGCAATTGCATCAGTCCCATTT